>JBOFTV010000017.1:0-16137 GCA_051652245.1 Culicoidibacterales bacterium
ATCGCCTCTGGTTTACAGATTTCACATACATTAAACTAGAAAATGGTACGTTTGTTTATGTTTGCATTATATTGGATGCATTTGATTTATCGGTAGTTTCATTTAAGGTAAGCCATTTTATCGACGCAAATCTTGCAAAGGATACGCTTGAAATTGCACTGCGAAAAACAAAAAGAGCACAAAAAGTAACACTTCATTCAGATCAAGGAGTGCAATATCGCGCGAAAACATTTACAGAATACTGTAAAAACAACAACGTTATTCAGAGTATGAGTCGGATTGGAACACCAACTGACAATGCAGTAATGGAATCCTTTATGGGGAAACTCAAGGGAGAAAGAACAAAGCATCGAGCGTATGAAACCGCATTGAATCTGACCGAAGACTTAATATATTACATTTATAACTACTACAATACACAACGAGTTAACCAATCTCTTAACTACAAAACACCTGAAGAATTCAGGAAAGCCTACCTAGAAGAACTAGCAGCTTAATTCATATTTTTGAGTCCACAATGCTTGACAAACGCAAACTCAATATGATAGTGGAAACCCTGTAGGATTAGCAGAAGCCAATTTAAAATTTTATTAAACTAAAAGGAATGGTGATAAACATGAAAAAATACTTATTTTGTGATATTGACGGTACTATTTCAACAGAAGAAAATTTGATTAATGAGGAGATAAAAGAATTAATAAATAACTCTAAAGACATTGAAATAGTTCTAGCCACAGGAAGAAATTCATCGTATGTTAGAAATTTAGGGTTAAAAGTGGATGCTATTTGTTCAAATGGTTGTGAAATTCTTTATAAAAATGGAGATATTGAGCAGATTTCTAGCTTAACAATTGCTCAAATACAAGAAATAGAAAAAATAAACAAAAAATTTAATTTTACTTACTTATTGGTAACATGTGAAGGAAATATTATAGAAGAAACAGCGGAGGTTATTAAGACAATCATTAATCTCTCTCGGATGCATAGAAATAATCCTGAAACATTTTTTTGTGCAATGAATTCATACTATTATTCAATTTATTTGAACTCGATCAAAGCGAAAAGTCCTCTTGAATATATCCATGCCAAGAACCTTAGTGTAAATAAGATTGAAATTTTTACAGACATGGATAAAGAAGAGTTAAAACAACATTATCAGACGATAAAGGGAGTAAGTGTGTCCTCTTCACATATTAGTTATCTTGAGATTGTACCTGAGAATGGAAACAAAGTTTATGCTATTGAAAAGTATATCCCGAGGGACATAAATAATTATAAAACATATGCAATTGGTGATGAGGTAAATGATTTAAACATGTTAAGCCATGTTGACTACTCTTTTGCTGTTGCAAATGCTAATCCAGATGTTTTGAAAATTGCTAATCAAGTTGTTGCAAGTGTGGATGAGAATGGTTTTAAAGAAGCTTTAGAAATCATAAGAAAAGAAAAGGAACTTGAGGGTGGGCGTGTAGGTAAAATTTATAGGGTGGATAATAAGGTAGTGAGACCATCTAATCTATGGTCAACAACAGTACATGATTTTCTTAATTTTTGTATTCAAGAAGGTGTTAATTTTGTTCCAATCCCATATGAGTTAAATGATCAGAGAGAAGTTGTATCCTTTATTGAAGGTGATGTGTTTAATGATGAATTTCCTGAAAACATTAATGTGAATGAATTAATAGTATCTGCCGCAGAACTACTGAGGAAATTTCATGATATAAGCGAAAAATATATAGAAAAGCTTACAGGATTAGAGATTTGGATGCTTCCTCCTATTGCTCCAGTTGAAGTAATTTGTCATGGGGATTTTGCACCATATAATACTGTAGTAAATAAAGGAAAAGCTACAGCGATAATCGATTTTGATACTATTCATCCAGGAACTCACTTGTGGGATATTGCTTATGGAGTGTACAGATGGAGTTCAATTGTGGATAAAGACAATTTTGAAAAAGGCTTAGCTGAAGCAAAATTATTTCTAGATTCTTACGGTGCGGATAATCATTCTAGAAATAATTTGATTAAGGTAACGATAGAAAGATTAGAGGCACTCGTTGAATTTATGAGGAAAGAAGCAGCTAATGGAAATGAAGACTTTATTAGAAACATTCAAGATGGGCATTTAAATCAATATATTGAAGATATAAATTTTTTAAAAAATAATGAAAAGAGGATAACTAATGAACTTAGATAAAGAAAAACTTGATTTTCCCTGTTGGCCAATTTTTTTGGAAGAAGAGGATGCATTCCTTTTGGATAGTCTCTCATCAGGATTTTGGTCAGGAAGCAGAGGTGAATATCTTAAGAAGGTAACCCAAAGTTTTCTTGATTTACAAGGTGCGTCTCACGGCATTCCTTTAATGAACGGAACTGTTACGATGGAGACCGCACTACACGCTCTAGACATAACGCTATCTGTCAAGTAAGTTGCGATATTTTTAAGTTGATATTCCTTGTTTTTGCTCTTTTATTGGATTTAAAGATACCGCAACTATCCTATCACACTGTGCATGTGTTAAGAGATTCAATGTCATCAATTCCTTTACTATTTGTATTTTTTCTAATTACAATTATAGCGTGAGAGATTAACCATTGCTCTCTTTTTTTTGTCTTTTTCTATTTCAGTCCAGTATCACGTTACCATTAACCCTGTTACTATTGCTTTTTTTTATCAAATCAAAACTATTAAAAAGAGGTGAAATATGATATAATTTATTACTAGTGGCCCATCCTTTTTTCTAATAAAATAGGGGATTGGTGTTTAAGGAGTAGAAGTTGAAATGTTATTTGATATACATAAAGAAGGCTGGATTGAGGTAATCTGTGGCCCGATGTTTGCGGGGAAAACAGAAGAGCTAATTCGGCGGGTTCATCGCCTCGAGTATGCTAAGAAAAATTATAAAGTATTTAAGCCCTTATTAGATAATCGCTATGATAAAATTAATGTTGTTTCCCATAGTGGAATTAACATGGGAGCGATTGCTGTTGCAAGTCCTCGGGATATTTTAGCGTATATTGATCATACCGTTGAAGCAGTAGCAATCGATGAGATTCAGTTTTTTAATGATGATATTGTGCTGATTTGTGAATATTTAGCGATGAATGGGACACGTGTTGTTGTTAGTGGCTTGGATATGGATTTTCGGGGAGAGCCGTTTAGTGTCATGGAAAAACTGCTTGTCCGTGGTGAATTTGTGACGAAACTTACAGCAATCTGTATGCAATGTGGGGCACCGGCCACAAAAACACAAAGATTAATCAACGGGAAGGCTGCAGCTTTTGCAGATCCAATTATTTTAGTTGGAGCAGCAGAAAGCTATGAGGCGCGCTGCCGTCACTGCCATGAGGTAATTAATCGACCAAATATTTTAGCACAACTAAAAGAGTCATAACGCTAATGCGAACTTTTAAGTGATAAAATATAAAATGAAATGAGAGAGAAATAATGTTAAATAAATTAAAATCAGTCGAACAAAGATATGATCAATTAAATGAATTACTAAGCGCGCCAGAAATTTCACGCGATTTAGATAAATTACGGGAGTATTCAAAAGAGCAAGCTCAAATTCGCCCAATTTATGAAGAGTATAAGAAGTACGAGAAAGTATTAATCGGACTAGAAGAAGCCAAAGAAATTTTAGTGAATGAAAGCGATGAAGATTTTCGTGAAATGGCCAAAGAAGAAATCAAAACATTATCGACAGAGCAAGAATTATTAGAGCAATCAATTAGAGTGCTACTAGTACCAAAAGATCCTAATGATGAGAAAAATGTTATCGTTGAAATTCGCGGAGCAGCTGGTGGAGATGAAGCAAATATTTTCTGTGGTGACTTATACAGAATGTACACTAAATATGCTGAATCACATAAATTAAAAGTCGAATTAATTGAAGCCTCAGAATCACAATCTGGTGGATTTGCTCAGGTATCATTTATGTTAAAGGGTAAAAGTGCTTATTCACAGTTAAAATATGAATCAGGAGCGCATAGAGTCCAACGAGTACCAGAAACGGAATCACAAGGACGAATTCATACATCAACAGCAACAGTATTAGTCATGCCAGAAATTGATGATGATATCACAGTTGATATTAAACCAAATGATTTAAAAATTGATGTTTATCGCTCAGGTGGGGCCGGTGGACAATCAGTAAATACAACAGATTCAGCCGTAAGAATCACCCATCTACCAACAGGTATTATTGCAACATGTCAAGACGGACGCTCACAGCATGAAAATAAAGAACAGGCGATGCGTGTCATCCGTGCTAAAATTTACGATGCTCAACTACAAAAACAACAACAGGAACAAGCCTTAGAACGACAAAGTAAACTTGGAAAAGGTGATCGCTCGGAGAAAATAAGAACATATAACTATCCCCAAAATAGAGTAACAGATCATCGAATTGGACTAACAATCAACCAACTAGACAGAATTATCGAAGGCAAATTAGATGATATTATCGCTGCCTTACAAGCCGAAGAACTAAGCGAAAAATTACAAGGTGGAACAGAATAATGAAGATAACTGATGTATTAAAACAAGCCGAAAACCAATGTCTTGCTAAAGACATGTCAGAACACCCCGCCCGCTTACTTCTGATGCATATATTAGAAATGGAAAGCTACCAGCTGTTTTCAAATTTGGAAGAGGAAATGGATGAAGCAAAACGCCTCGACTATTTTACGCAGCTAGGTCGATATACTGACAATAATGAACCAATTCAATACATTATTGGCTACGAATATTTTGCCGGACGTAATTTAATTGTCACACCCGGAGCCCTAATTCCCCGCCCGGAAACCGAAGAATTAGTGCATGAGATATTATTTCTCTTAGACGATCATTTCAGTGTCGAACTTGGTTATGATAAAATCAATGTTGTTGATATTGGAACAGGAAGTGGCGCAATTGCAATTAGTATTGCCGCGGAAGAACCACGGGTACAAATGAGTGCCTCAGATATAAGTGTTGAAGCATTAGAAGTTACGAAGCTCAACGCTCAAAAATTTGACATTACACTTAACTTATACCAAGGAGACATGGTAAAACCACTGATTAAAGCTGGTGTAAAAGTTGATGTCCTCATTTCCAACCCACCATACATTCCAGCAGAGGAAGAAATTGAAAGCATTGTAAAAGAAAATGAACCACATGTTGCCTTATTTGGTGGAAGTGATGGGTTGCAATTTTACAAAGCAATTTTGGGAGATGCCAAACAGATATTAAATGAGCGATATCTCCTCGCTTTTGAAATTGGTTATGACCAAGGAACAAGGCTACTAGAAATCGCTAAAACAGAATTCCCCGAGGCTAAAATATATCTAAAACAAGACATGCAACAAAAAGACCGTATGCTCTTTATCCATAACTTTTAGGTAAAAAAATCTTTTCCACTATTAAGGTGGGGGGGAGATTTTTTTTATATAGTATAAGTTTACGGTGGAATTATGATATAATGATTAGTGAAAATAAGTAGATTGAGGTGACACAAGTGATTACAGATGACTTACAGGTTTTACGGCAAGCTTTTATTGAGGGGCAGATTATTGCTGTACCAACGGATACCGTTTTGGGTTTTATTGTTGATGGTAATAATGCTGCAGCAGTTGAAAAGTTATATTTGCTTAAAAATAGACCGAAAGATAAGCCGCTTATTGTGTTAATCGATGAGGTGGCACAATTAGAACCGCTTATCCAAAAACCAACGGTTTTTGTAAAGCAAGTAATGGAACGTTTTTGGCCGGGAAAATTAACAATTGTGTTGAAAAGTAAGCTAGGGACAACAGATTCAATTGCAATAAGAGCACCAAAACATAAGCAACTGAAAGAACTCCTAAAAATATTGCCAGGTCTTGTTGTTTCCACAAGTGCCAATATCTCAAATGAACCCGTGGCAAACTCTGTTAGTGAGTTGGTAGCAATTTTTGGAGAACAAATTATTATTTGGGATACAGCGTTGCCAGCACAAACAAAGATAGCATCAACAATTATCGATTGCACCAACGATAATTATTGGACAATGCTTCGCCAAGGTGCGATAACAAAAGAAGAAATTTGGGCAGTGGCCGATAGATGAATTTTGAAAGAAGGTAAATTATGATAAAAATAGCATTAGCAAGTGATCATGCAGGAGTAGAACTTAAAAATGAGATAAAGACGTTATTAATTGAAGAATTGGGATATAGTGTGATTGACTGTGGACCATATAATGCTGATATTTCTGTTGATTATCCGGAGTATGCAGCTAAAGCGTCAACAGAAATTCGTGAGGGAAATGCTTATTTGGGCATTGTAATTTGTGGAACAGGTATTGGTATTTCAATTGCTGCTAATAAGCATAGTGGCATTCGTTGTGCTTTATGTCATGATTGTTTTAGTGCAAGAGTGACACGGGAGCATAATAATAGTAATATGTTAGCAATGGGGGCACGGGTTGTTGGATTGGATTTAGCCAAAGACATTGTACGTCATTTTCTTGCAGCTGAATTTGAAGGAGATAGACATCAACGTCGAATTGATAAAATCACCGCAATTGAGCACTCAGAAAATAAACGCCAAACCCAGTTATGTAAATAAAAATAAGAAAGCAGGATGAAAATATATGGAAAAACTAATTATAAAAGATCAAGCAGTACTTGACGCAATTAATCAAGAAACAAATCGTCAGCGAACTTCAATTGAATTGATTGCTTCGGAAAATTTTGTAAGTGTTGATGTGATGAAAGTTGCGGGGTCAGTTTTAACTAATAAATATGCTGAAGGGTATCCCGGGAAACGTTATTATGGTGGCTGTCAGTATGTCGATATCGTTGAACAACTAGCAATTGACCGCCTAAAAGAATTATTTGGTGCCCAGCATGCAAATGTCCAACCACATTCTGGTTCACAGGCTAATATGGCAGTTTATATGGCCGTATTGCAACATGGTGATCGAGTATTAGGGATGGATTTAAGCCATGGAGGGCATTTGACACATGGTCATCCGTTAAATTTTAGTGGGAAGAGTTATACATTTTTTGGTTATGGCGTTGATAAAACGACAGAAATGATTGATTATGATGCCGTTGAACAGCAGGCACTGGAAATAAAGCCAAAAATGATTGTTGCAGGAGCGAGTGCTTATTCACGAACAATTGATTTTGTTCGCTTTCGTCAAATTGCTGATAAAGTGGGGGCGTATTTATTTGTTGATATGGCACATATTGCTGGACTTGTTGCAGCAGGAGTACATCCAAATCCCGTACCGTATGCAGACTTTGTGACATCGACAACACATAAAACAATGTGCGGTCCACGAGGTGGGTTTATTTTATGTAAAGCCGAGTACCAGGCGGAAATTGACCGTTGTGTCTTCCCGGGTGTTCAAGGTGGACCATTAATGCACATCATTGCTGCTAAGGCTGTTGCCTTTGGTGAGGCGTTGGATACGTCATTTAAGCCTTATCAGCAACAAGTAATTAAAAATGCGAAAACAATGGCAACACATTTTACCAAACTAGGAGCAAGAGTTATCTCGGGGACAACGGACAATCATTTATTGTTAGTTGATGTTCAAACGACATATGGTATAAGTGGTAAGAAGGCTGAAAATGTGTTGGATACAGTACATATTACATTGAATAAAAATACAATTCCATTTGATCAGGCGAAACCATTTATTACAAGTGGGATTAGAATTGGAACACCTGCTATGACGACATGGGGTTTTAGGGAAGCTGATTTTATTAAGGTTGTTGAAATTATTCATGCTGTGTTATCAAATCCAGAAGATGCTAAGACGCTTGAGGCTGCAAAAGTTAGCGTAAGTGAGTTATTAGCTAATTTTAAGTACTATGGGGAATAGGTAGATAAGCAACGCACACTATGGTTTAGAAAAACTGTGGGGTGGGTTGTTTTTTTTGCTATTCCACTAAGTTTTACATATATCCACTCAATTTATCGCAATTCTGTCCAGTTTCACTTTACCATTAACCTCAGTTATAAATGAACATTTTTGGTCAATGTTAAGTTGACATTTATACATTACATGATATTTAAGGTTTTCACAGCTATATTCACAAGTAATATTCACCAAATAGTAAGGTTAATAAAATTATAAAAAATACGATTGATTCAAACTAACATAATAATTTATGGACTTAATCATCATTTTAGTTCATAAATTATTATTATTTAATTGACAATAGTTAAAAAGAGTCTTATAATGATATCATGTTTGTTGCTTAAAAGTATAATATAGATAAAAAAGTTCTTTGTGTATTTTTTTTGAATGAACAATAATTATTAAAAATAAGTTTGGATACAGGAGGAGCTAAGAGAGATACTAAATATAATTGGATAAATGGGCTGTTTTTTTAAAATATACATAAATATTTAGATATACCATGGATAAATTATGGAAAGGATGTTTAGAGAATTATAACAATTATGAAGAAATGGCACATTAATATGTAAAAATAAATTAAATAATGGGAAGAGAGGTAGCTGAGTTATTCCACTCAGCAAAGAGATAATGAGTACAAAGAAAAAACTGAAACAATTAGAACGATGTACATGGAGTTAAAGTACAAAAATAGCGTGATTAGTTCTGTTTGTAAAAATATTGATAGTGAAGATTTAATAAGTATTTTGGAGAATCGAGTTATAGTAACATTGGAATTCAGAGATTTTTTAAGTTTGTATGAAAAATTTCAAAGTATGAAATCATATCTGAAAAGTTCTATAATTAATCGAAGAATAAATGATGCACGGGGAATAAGTTATCTGTCACCTTCTGTTTTTGAAATCAATGACATATTGTCAAGATTGGAGTTTAATATAATAAAATGATGAATAAAAGTATAATAAAATTAGAAAATGTATCCAAGTCTTATGGAAAAAAGGTAGTGCTCAATAATATTAATATAACTTTGGATCAAGGGATTATTACATGCCTCCAAGGTGCAAATGGTGCAGGAAAGACAACGATGATAAAAATTATTTGTAAAATGATTAAACTTGATAAAGGGACTGTGCATTATAACGGATTAGAGGATGTTAGATACGAAATGGGATATATGTCACAAAGTTTTTCGTTGTATAAAAATTTGACAATCAAAGAAAACTTGAGCTTTTTTGCTCGAATTTATAATGTGGAAAATCATTTGATTAAAGAGCAAATAAAAAAGTTTAAACTAGATGAATATGAAAATTACAAAGTAAAAAATCTTAGCGGCGGTTGGAAGCAAAAAGTTAGTCTTGCGTGTGCAACATTGCATGACCCAAAGTTTTTAATTTTAGATGAACCAACAGCTGGTGTTGACCCTGTTGCCAGAAAGGAACTTTGGGAAATCATAACAAACTTTGCTAATAATGGGAAATCAATATTAGTTACAACACACTACATTGATGAAGTTTTCAAAGCTGATAAAGTTATATTTATAAATGAGGGACAGGTTGCATTGAAACAACTCTCACCAAATGACTTATTAGCTTATTATAATATAGACAATATGGAAGAATTATATTATAGAGCAGTAAAAGGAGAATTGTATGAAAAAAATTAAAAGAATATATGCAGTTTGTGTGAGCGAAATTTTAAATATAAAAAGTGACCCTGTGGCCTTGAGAGTCCCCTTTGTTATGCCAATTATTTGGCTAATATTACTATTGCCCGCTTTTATAATTGAACCAACAAACTTAGAGTTGAAGATTATTGATAATGTATCAACTGTAGAGAGTGAGCACATTGTGGAACTATTAAAAGAAAACGAAAAAATTATCTTAACAGAAAATGCTAATAATGAGCTCTTAATAAATAATGGAGGACTTTTATTTAAATTTAATAGTGCTGATTATCTGAATTCCAGAGTTTTGGAATTTGAGATTAAAAGTAGTTTAGCAAGCTCTGCTTCAAAGACCGCATCTTTCGAGGTGGAGACCACATATGGTGGTAAAAACATAATAGATATGTTTGTTATATTGGGTATGATTGGCTTAGTTATTCAAAATATTTTAGTGTTTCTGTCATCCGTTTCAGTTGTAAAGGAAAGAGAAAATGGAACAATAGAACATTTGATGTTTTCTCCCGTTAGGTATAGTGAAATTATAATGGGGAAAATAATACCTTATTTTATAATGGGCATAATTGATGCAGGGATATTAATTATATTATCTTACTTGTTATATGGAATAGAGTTTACTAATATAGTACCGTATTTCTTTGTGATAATTTTGTTTGTCCTATCCTGTTTAACACTAGGATTATTTATATCGGCAATTACAGGAAATCAAATGCAAGCTTTGTTATATACAGTGTTTTTACTATTACCGAGTATATTACTGTCAGGCTTTGCATTTCCGATAGAATCTATGCCTGAATATCTTCAAATAATTAGTAATTTTATCCCCTTGACACATTTTAATATAATATCTAGGGAGCTGGTCATAAATCAAGTTGGAGTTATAGATGTCCTTCCCAATATTTTAGCATTAATAGGTATCATTGTGGTCAGTGGAGCAACTGCGATTTATGCACTTAAGGGCACTAGATACAAATTAAATTAGTTTCTAACTAAGAATATTGAGGCTGTAACTTGGAGTGAGTTGGATATTTTTAATGGTACTCAATGGCGTTCAAGTGACCATTAAGAAACTAATTAGTAGCAAGGTTCATTGAACGTTTGCTGCTTTTTCTTTGTCTAAAAATGGGAGTACAGTTTAGAGAAGGGATATTTTTTTTTCAATTTTGCTAGGAATAAAGTGGATTAACCATAAAAATCACAAAAAAGTTTACAAAATATCTGAAAAATGATAAGGTTAGTATAGTTGGAAAACATGGACGTTTGCTTAAGTAAGCGTGCCGCTAAAATTGGGCAATAAAGGAGTGCAAAAAATGCAAAAAACAATCTCCACAAAAAATATAATTGTAAAGTCTAACTTACCAGCAGCAGACTATGTCATAAACCCTTATGTTGGCTGCACGCACGACTGCCAATATTGCTATGCGGTATTTATGAAAAGATTTTATCAAATTGATAAACCCTGGGGGAAATTCGTCTTTGAAAAGCAGTTTCCGCCAATCAAAAACATCGAAAAATATCACGGAAAGAAAGTATTACTAAGCTCTGTAACCGACCCCTATCAACCAATTGAAAAAAAACGAGGAAAAACCCGCCAAATAATTGAACAATTTTGTCAAACGGATGTCCACCTCGAAGTTCTCACAAAATCAAATTTAGTTGAGCGCGATATTGACCTATTTCAGCAAATTCCCCATATGCTAGTTGGCATGTCAATGTCCTTAATCAACCCACAACATGCCAAAAAAATGGAAAGAGGCTGCCCAAGCTATAGTAAACGGCTAGCAACAATTAGAACAATAGCTAAAAATGGTATTGATACATATGCCTTCATCTCACCAATTTTCCCATTTTTAACAGATTATAAGCAAATTATATTAGATGTAAAAGATACAGTGAAATATATTTATGTCGAGAATTTAAATTTAAGAGGCAGCTATAAGGAAACAATTTTGGCTTCAATACTAGAAATTGCTCCAGAGCATCATCAGGCGTATCAGAAAATATATATAAACAGTGCATACAAACAAGAATTTTGGGAGCGTGTCGAGCATGACATCCGCGCTTTTGCAAAACAAGAAGGCATTGAAGAAAAACTGAAAATATTTTTTTATCATGGGAAGAAATAAGAGTATCATGGTGAGGCACAAAAGGGATTAAACCGAATCAATTTTTGAAAATGGATACAGTAAGACGAGGTCGTTTTCTTGGGGATACCGCGTTTTTTTAGTTAAATAAATTACAAAAAAAGATTGTTGCACCAGATTTGTTGGTTGGTTGGAGTATTTGTTTTGCAATGTCTTTTTGTATGGCGTACTTCGAACTTTGCCTTCAAAATGCTTTTGAGGTGGGGGTAAGAATATCAGGTAAGAAAACGTATCATTCAATTTGTCTTTGGAAAGGATAAATCATCACTAAAATTCGAATAAATAAAATGAAAACAGGTCAAAAAGTTAGAATTTTGACACTACCACGATAAAAAAGGAGAAGGATTTATGAAAATTATGTTAGCGATCTTAGTTGGAATTGTGTTATTAGGTGGTGGCGGTTATACGATATACGCCAATAACATACGGATGAAAGTTGATCAAACACAGGCAGCCTATCATGCTATTACAGTACATGGTAGCACAGGATATAATGACAGCGAAAAAGGAGAACTAGCAGATATCAACAATAAAAGACAGAAGGCATTTGATACACTTGATAGTCACACGTTATTGGGATTACAGGCTGAGTATGATCAATTAAATCAAATGGTTGAAATTAGGATTGAAGCTGAAAAGATAGCGAAGAAATATGCGGATAAAAGAGCAGAAATCGCGTCATATATGGTTGTTGAAGGTGCGAATGAAAATGAAATTAGTCTTTTTAGCGTCCGTAAAGATGAGGCATTAAAGTTAGTGGAAAATCGTGATACATTTGAAGTAATTGAAGGGAAATTTAATGAAATCAAGCAAACTAATAGTGATATTGAAGCACGGAAAACAGCTGAACATGTTGCGTCCCAACAGGAGGTCGCTTCAAGTAATACGCGCTCTAGTTCTAGCAGTGGTTCGGGAAATTCAAGTGGAAGTGGAAACACTGGAGGTCAAGGAAATAGTGGGGGTGGGTACACAGCACCTCCTGCTGCTCCAAGACCAGCGCCACAACCTGAGGTTTGCAAGACGTATCCTGATGGCTCAAGTAGATGCACAGGAGGAAATTGGTAAAAAAAAGACTAAAAACATAAAATAATACGAAAGATAAAGTAGCAGTTAAAATTGCTGCTTTTTTTAATTGGAAAAAGTGAAAGGAAGAAAATAATGATTAAACTAAAAAAAATAATGATGATAACGTTTGCGTTATTGTTGTTTGCATCGAGTTACTCACAACAAATACAAGCAACTGCTCCGCAAACAGTTGAAGCCGTCGAAACAGGTACAGAAAATACGTTAAAAAGTCAACAGGAGACCAACTCAAAAAATGGGCAAAAGGCTAAAACAACGGAAGAGACTTTGACTATAACGGAGAAAAAAGCAAAAGAAGAGTCAAATGCACCTCCTATCCTAATGACAGAGGAAACAGCAAAGAAAAATAATTTAATAGAAATTGGCACAACTAAAAATGGCGCGAAAATTTGGGCATCTGCTACAAAGGAGCTGGTGGATGCATTTATTGCCAATCCACAACAAGTTCAAACCAAGGGTGGGGGTAATAGTAATGGTATGCTTACGTGGATGGGAGTCTATAGTACACCAATGATTTTTTTAGATGGTGTTGGCTGGGTTTACTGCATTGAACCATATGAAATGTTCCCAAGCGGAAATTGGTATGATGATGGGGAATGGATGCTTGACGATGGTTTACAAGCAATCTTAATATGGGGATTCCCAAGAAATCACGGAGGACAGCATGGTCTAAGTGAACAGAATGCTTATCTAAGAACATTCGTCGCAATGAATGCATATTTAGGGAATTATAACAGGAATACAGTCACTAATTATAGAGATGGCTATGTTAATATGTTGATTGAAAAAGGAGATACACAAGATTTTCCGCGTGAAACATATACAGTACATAATCCAACAAAGGTCGAAAGCCATTATAATGCTACAACAAGAAGATTAGAAACAGAATTATATCATATAACAGGTGGTGCAGGTAATTTTTGGCTTGAACATTTACCAAGAGATTTTTATATGGTAGGTGAAGATGGTAATAGATATGGAAGTTTAAGCATAGGGTCAAAGTTTAGGCTAGTGACTGATAATTTAAACTATAACGGACAAGTTAATTTTGATGTTAAGACGAATATAACCCCTTCTGCAGCAATTAAGTTTAGATCAGCGGGGGTTCAAGATTTAGTAAGCCTGCATTCACGTGACCCCCTCCCAGCATTTGCCACCCACGCCATCTTCAAACCAGCAACAGGCAGTCTAGACCTAGTAAAACTAGTAGACACCCAAGCAACACTCCCAGGTGCAACAGCAACCCACGACCTAAGCAAAATCGTCATAAAACTAACATCAACAGCTAATACATACGATAAAAACTTCAACCTAACCAACGAAGGTCGCCTCGAAGTAAAAGACCTCCTCCTAGGCACATACACAATCAAAGAAGTATTAGCTCCAGCAAGCCTAGAACTAAACAAAACAACCTTCAACATCACCATAAATCCAGGAGAAACAACAAACTTCACCCTCGTAAACAACGAAGACATCGGCGCATTAAAAATAAGCAAAAAGATAACAAAAACCACAATAAATCAAGCAAATACCACCCATGATTTCACAAAAGTAAAAGTAAAAGTCGAAACGGCCCAAAACACAATAACATACAACCAAGACTACAACCTCAACGCCAAAGGCGAACTCCTAATCCAAAACCTCCCAATCGGCAGATATAAAATAACAGAAATAGAAGTCCCCCCAACAATGCAACTCAACAAAACCCCACTAACAATCATCGTCCAAAGTAAAAATATCATCACAATTCCAATTGGAACAACCCTCACAAATACTGAAACAGCAACCCATATCAACATTAAAAAGACAATTACAAACCCCACAGCAACACCTCCTAACCAAAACTACAGCCCCGACTTAACAAAAATCAAAATCAACATCAAAAGTACCACACAAAATGTCACATACAACCAAACCCACAGCCTCAACACAAAAGGCGAACTCCTTGTTAAAAATCTTCCATACGGCACTTACGAAGTCACAGAAGTAGAGGTACCAGACGACATGGAACAAGATAAAACCATCCATACAATTAGAGCAACAACCCACAACCAAACATACGAAGTCAACTTCACAAACATCTTAAAAAAAGCATGGCTAAAAATCGAAAAACAAGACAATAACACAGGAAAAGTACCAAATGTCAAATACATCATCACAAGTGACATTCTTAGATGGCCAAACAAAACGCCACAAGTATTCAAATACGACATGGAAAAACTAACATATGCCAAGACTCCAGAAAAACAAGGAACAGCAGTAGACCCTGCCAATGGCATCTACTATCAACCGAATCAAACAACAAAACAAGGGCCAACATACACAACAGATAGTAATGGAACATTCACCACAAACCCAATCCTCTACGGCTTCAAAAACGTCTGGGTAACAGAAATAGAAACACCAAGATATGGACACCTATTTATCAACCCACAACCAAAACTAATAAAACTAGAACCCAAAAAAACAGTAAGCGTACCCTTTACAAACATCATCAAAGAACAAGGACAAATCCAAATAAACAAAAAAGACGAAGACAACAACAAAGTAGCCTGGTACTTCGACATCTACGTCCGCTATCCAGGTGAGGCAACCGACACCTACGTCGAAACAATTGCAACAAGCACACTAAACGGCATCGGTCGCTCATCCATCCTCCCTAAAAATGATAAAAACGGCAACCAATTCCCCTACAAAGTCTGCGAACAAGCACACCCACTTTATCAAATGGCAAGCTGCATTGACGTAACAGAACAAATGTGGAACAGTGGTCGCTCAATTTGGCTCATTAACATCACAAATAACTACAAAAAAATAGGTGCCGAACTCTGGAAAACAGTTGAGTCAAACATGTTAGGAACAACAGCCAAAGGCACAGAAATAACATGGAAAAACAGCAAAGGCGAACACCTAGGCACATTCAAATACGACGGTAACGGTAAAGCCACAATTTCACCAACAATCCGGATCGACAAACTACTAGATGGGAAAAACACCTACATTGAAGAAACAAAATTCTCCCAGGGAGCAAGTAAGCAAACAGTGAAATTCAAAGTCAAAGACATCGACTTCACAACATTAGCTGATAAACAAATAATCAAACTAAACACAGAAACAACCGCAATAATCAACAAAGCAACCGAAACCCTCATCGACAAAATAAACCCCGACACCAAAAAAGTACAAGGAGCAAAACTGACACTAAAAGATAAAACAGGCAAAATAATTCACGAATGGATAACAACAGATACCCCCCAAAAAATAACAGGCCTAGACAAAAACACAACATATCAAGTGTGTGAATCCTTAATTCCACCGGGTTACAAACAGCCCAAAACCA
>JBOFTV010000018.1:0-1778 GCA_051652245.1 Culicoidibacterales bacterium
TATTAGGTGCTGCTATGGCTGGTGCATTAGGTACTCTGTTTGATTTGTTTGGCAATCAGCTGAATAAAGGACTAGGTGTTGCTTGGAAGAAGTTAGCAGCTGGAGGCGCTGATTTGAATGATATTTTGAAAGGGTTGAAGAATACTGAAGGCGGGAACCTTTTAACACCGTATCAGGTTAAGAAGATTGGTGAGAATTATAGTATTAAGGTTGACTTTGAGGGCGCGGTAAATCTAGTTATGAATCCAGGGGCTAGTGTATCCAAAAATATTAAAAAAACATCAGATAGTATAGGTAAAAATATAAATTTAATTATCAAAAAACTAATCCCGAGCTTAGAAATCAGAGAACGAATTATTGATAATCTCCTGAAACCAATAGAAGACGAAATAGGCGATAAAAATAAGGAGAAACTAGTATCATAATTCGAAAAAAGAAGAGTGATAGCAACAAATATTATAAAATCAAAGTATCAGGAAGAACTGTTGACATCGAATATATTTGATAATGAAGGAGAGACTAGTATTAATGGTATCGACAAGCCTAGAGTTCAAGTAGTCATTGAAAAGCTAAAAGGATTTAAGGTTGATGAGCACCAAGTCAATTTAGGCATGTTACAGACTTTATAGTAGAAAGAAGGAAAGAGAATGGGCATATTAGCTAAGATAAAAGAATTTTTCAAATATGAATTTAAGCCAACGAGTTTGACTAATATTAATCCAGAAGTAGAGTGGCTAGAAGAATATGAAGGGTTGTTGCTACAGGGAATAGTTGTAGCTGAGAGTGAAAAGAAAGCAAATTTATTAGCATATTATGCTGAGTACCTATCAATCCTTGCAAGGCATGAAGAAGCAGACAAAGTATTTAAAGAAGCAATTGCTTTGGGAAGCAACGAAGCTAAGTTTGGGTATGCCCTATTTTTAGGATTTCACTATTTGTACGATGAATCCGAAGTGGTATTTCTAGAGCTAATTGAGGAAGGCTATCAACAGTTTCATGTGTATAATTTGTTGGGGAATGAGAAGGATCTACAAAATAAATGTGAAGAAGCATTAGCCTATTTCAAAAAAGGTGAAGCGCTAGGGAATAAGTTATCTGGAGCAGATGCCGTTCGCTGTTTGGCGCAACTAGGTAGGAAAGAGGAAGCAGTAGCAAAATTTGCCGAGATTAGAAAAGACAATGAAATCCCAGAACGTTCACTCTGGGCAGCCTATGAGTCAATAATTACAGAATTTTATATATACCCTGCATATACAATATACGAAGCAATGCTATATGAATATAAAGAGTATCCATGGACACAGGAAAAAGAAAATGAGTACAGGAAATTAATAGGCCAAGCAGTAGACATGTATAAAGATGCCTTAAAAATTAAAAAGGATGAAAGTTCAATAAGTTATTACAAAGGCGAACTGTATAGAAAAAATCGTATTGACGCTGACATGCAACAAATAAGAGAGATAAATAATCGCTGGTACAATCACCAAGAAGAAGCAGTGCTTACAAAGGATCAGATAGAAGACAGAATCCTTTCAGAAAGTATCGATCCGGATATCTCCTTCTACGAAGCCTACTGGCAAAACTTCGATAAAAGCAAAGGCAAATACCGTTCAGACGGAAAAATGACATAAAAAGGAGTAAACTAACATGAACCCAAGAAGATCAAAATACCTAATAGCAGTCATCCCAGCCCTCTTATTCTCATTCATAAGCAGCGGCTTCAAACTAAACACAATCATCAAAGAAAAAAACGCCAAAGCAGCACAAGCAGAAACATA
>JBOFTV010000019.1:0-3580 GCA_051652245.1 Culicoidibacterales bacterium
TTCTAATTCCTCCAAAGAACCATAATTTTTAAGCGTTCGCTGTTTTACTTTGTCTTTTTCACGGTAACCTTCTACAAGATAAACATAAGATTTCCCTTCACGATTTTTCTTTTTTACTATATAAGCCATATATATATTACGTCATATATAACCGTTTACAACAACATTTTAATTAAAAAAAGTGCCGAAAATGCTTTTGTAGAAAGCTTAATGACACTTTTTGTCTTTTTTTGCTGATAAACTCAGGATTATATCACCTTTAATTAAAGTTCTTTAGTAACTCATAAAATTGTTCAATTCGGTTTTTATATTTTTGATACGTAGGTGCATTCAATAAACTTCGTTTATCAGACAACACAGTGATTTTACTCTCACCTTCCACTTCAATGCCAAAATCTTCAAAATCCATTGTTGCTAGTATAACTTGTGGTAAAACATCCAACTCTAAAATTTGTTTCAAAATAGCTTTACTACTTTCAAAACTTGGCTCTTTTGCTCTAGGTGAATCAACAATAAAAGGAAATCTCATTGATTTGCTATCAAAAAAATTCATCGTTTGAAATAGCCCTATAAATTGAGAAAGAATTATTTTCGTCTCTAAAGTTCCTTGAGCTTTCATAGGTTTTATTAACTTTATTTTCCCATCATATGCAGAGTTCCACGCATCCAATTTTAGTATATTCGCTTCAACAAACTCAACATATTTTCCCTCAATATCTTTTTTATCAGTAAGTTTTTTCAACTCCTTACTCATTCCTTTAATTGCATTTTCATACATTACCTGATTTGAAATATTATCTTCCAATTTATTTGTAAAACTTTTAACAGATTTTTGTAATCCTCTTTGCTTAATGTATAACTCATAGGAATCCTTTGAATCATCAAAAGATTTTTCATTTTCCTCTAAAAGCTTCATTAATCCTACATACTCAACTTTATGCTTATCTAAATCAGCTTTAATAGACTCTATTATTAACTGGATTTGTTGACACATATAGTCTTCATTACTTAGATTATAGTTTGAACGCACCATATCATATATTTCTTCATCAAAAGAATATCCACAATTTGGGCATTCATGAATTCCTATTTGCAAGTCACTTTGTGACGGTTTACTGATTTTTTTATACTCATTAATGATTGTAAGTTGGTGTTCATGTTGCTGCATCATAGTTTCGAATGTCTGAATTTTATTTCTAACTTCTCCAATTTCCTCAACTAAATCGGTAATGGCTTTCTTAGGGATTTTTAAATTATATTCTAATTCTTCCATACTGTCAGCTGGAATAAGATTTCCTACCTCTTCCAATATTGCATCAATTGTAATCTGTATCTTTTCTTGTTCTTTTTTCAAATTTTCTATCAAACTTCTTATTTCATCACGCCTTGCCATTAAAGTGATAGTGTTTTTATCATAAATGTTTAAATGATAATATAGCGACTTTTCTCTATCACTCTTCCCGTATTGCTCAATATTAGAAAAACTTTGATAAAGCCCAGTCCATCCATTATCCTGATCAATATAATATGGCATAAAAGAAAATACTGGGGGAGCCATTTCTATTTTTTTTGTCTTTTTATTTGGCAAATAAATGGAAAAAGAAAAGATTTCCTCAAATATTTTAGCCAAATCATTTGTCACACTTTTTGTAAGCAATATTAACTTATCTTCCTTTAAAACTGCAAATCGCTTTTGAAACCGTACAACTGTGTAATCATCACCATTTACACAAATGTCTGCAATGTATATTTTTGCATCTTTATCCCATACCGTATCGTATTCCACCTCTGCCCCAAGAGAATAGTATAGAGATTTTATAAGGGAAGATTTTCCCACATGATTCTCTTTACTTGTGACTACATTAATTCCTTTGGAAAATTCTTTAAACCTTGCAACATTTTTATTTATATCTGAGATTAGAATACTTTTAAAAAACATTTCTTTCATTGTGATTTCCTCGTTTCATTTATCAGAATACAAGTTATCAAAACACATACATACATTTTGTTATATATTACTTTTGTGCTTTTATTCTGTTCATACAAAATATCGCATACTCTATTAACATATTGCCAACTAGATTCATCCTCACTTATTTCAGTTTCTTGTACTAAATCTCTTCCAGCTTCAAATAGATTAATAAAAGAAATTGATTTGCTTTGTGAATCAGTCATTACTTGAGTATACTCGAAAGAAGCTTTATATTTCTCATCATCTCCTAAATTTGAAATGTTCATTATCTCATTAAATGGTGGTATTGAAACCATGATTGCTTTTTCAATAACTCTTTTAAAGTCATGCTTCGAACCCCCTTTATGTTTCCTTACTTCAGCATATGATGCATTTTCTGGCAGCAGTTCATATTGTTGCCTTTTAGTTAGCAAATCCATCATTGTAGCATAAATTGCTTTTACAGAATCTATCGTTATTCTAGGATATTTATTATGTAAAAAGTCTCCAACCTTGTTTTCAACAATCTCTTTATGACTTGGAATAGACAATGTTGTTCTCATATGTACAAATTTTGATAAATCAACATCTTCAACTTTAATATTATTTTTACTTGCTATGTCTTCCTTTATTTTATTTACTGTATACATGTTGAAATTTGAAAAACTTGTTTTTTCTGAGGTATGCAATTCCGTTTTTCTTTTTGGGTTATCCTCATCATCATTATATTTAAATACAATTTTCAATGGACAATTAGTTATTAAACCAAGTTCTTGTACAATCCATTCTGTATTCTCAAGTTGAGAATACAGTTTTGACAACCAACTTTCAGATATTGCGGTACTGATACTTATAGATTCCTCGTTAGTTTTCATTTGATAATAACTAACTTGCTTTGGGTTTCTATCACAATCGAATATAGAAATATCATCATAATAATCTAAAACCAGCAAATAATCCAAATTATCAAACAACTCTATTGCCATATTCAATGATTGGCTCACTTGCATTTCAAAACGATTATATGCTAAACTACCCGCCTTAGTATCTATAGGAATTTTCGAAGAACCACTTTTATTCTTTGGCATACAAACACTACCCTTTCGATTTATTATTAACTATTATATCATATAGTATTTCTTACATCTATAATTCTGTAAATGTTGACCAGGGTAAAGTGAATTTGGCATATAAATACTTGTTTTTAAAAATGGTAAAATTCTAACGCTTCTTTAATATAGCCAGCCTTCTCTTCTGTACAATGGCTTGTTTTTTGGTTTTCTTTCTTTGATTTATTATAATTTTCTCGCATATCAATCCCACACATACGTTTTACTTCAGTAATATTACTCGCGTGAACATTAACACCGTATTTTTTTTAATATATTTCTTTATTTTTTTGATAAGTAGCCTTTTCTTCAGGAGTGTAATTACTCTCGCATTCAGATTTCATTGATACTTTAAGTTTTGGTGTACCACTTTTTCGGGATAATAAAACAACAGCCTCAACATGCATTGTTTGTGGAAACATATCAAAGAAATCAACCGGCCCATATGAATATCCACTCTCCGATAAAATTTTAAGATCCCTTGCTAATGTCTGCGGATTACAAGAAACATAGACGATTT
>JBOFTV010000020.1:0-2500 GCA_051652245.1 Culicoidibacterales bacterium
ATAGAAAACCTGGCAACGTCATCATCTCGCAAGCACAAAGCTTACTACCATCAGCGCTAAAGAGCTTAACTTCCGTGTTCGGTATGGGAACGGGTGTAGCCTCTTTGCCATTGTCACCAGATACTTCTATCTTTTTAGTTGAACTGTTTAAAACATGTTCAAAACTAGATAATACAAAGATTGTTTTAGGGTAAGATTTTTCAATTAATAAGTCCTCGACCAATTAGTATCAGTTAGCTCAACGTCTTTCAACGCTTACACCCCTGACCTATCAACCAGGTAGTCTTCCTGGGGTCTTATAGTTATTCACTATGGGAAATCTCATCTTGAGGGGGGCTTCACGCTTAGATGCTTTCAGCGTTTATCCCTTCCATACGTAGCTATCCAGCCGTGCCCTAGAGCAGAACAACTGGTACACCAGAGGTATGTCCATCCCGGTCCTCTCGTACTAAGGACAGCTCCTCGCAAATTTCCTACGCCCACGACGGATAGAGACCGAACTGTCTCACGACGTTCTGAACCCAGCTCGCGTACCACTTTAATGGGCGAACAGCCCAACCCTTGGAACCAAATACAGCTCCAGGATGTGATGAGCCGACATCGAGGTGCCAAACCTCCCCGTCGATGTGAACTCTTGGGGGAGATAAGCCTGTTATCCCCAGGGTAGCTTTTATCCGTTGAGTGACGACCCTTCCATTCGGTATCGCCAGATCACTAAGCCCGACTTTCGTCCCTGCTCGACTTGTCTGTCTCGCAGTCAAGCTCCCTTTTGCCTTTACACTCTTCGAATGATTTCCAACCATTCTGAGGGAACCTTTGGGCGCCTCCGTTACTCTTTAGGAGGCGACCGCCCCAGTCAAACTGCCCACCAGACACTGTCCTCTTACCAGATTATGGTAATAAGTTAGATATTCATTGCATAAAGGGTAGTATCCCAACATTGACTCCAACTACACTAGCGTGCAATCTTCAAAGTCTCCTACCTATCCTGTACATCATACAGCAAATATCAATATCAAGCTACAGTAAAGCTCCATGGGGTCTTTTCGTCCTGTCGCGGGTAACCTGCATCTTCACAGGTACTAAGATTTCACCGGATCTCTCGTTGAGACAGTGCCCAAATCGTTACGCCTTTCGTGCGGGTCGGAACTTACCCGACAAGGAATTTCGCTACCTTAGGACCGTTATAGTTACGGCCGCCGTTTACTGGGGCTTCAATTCGATGCTTCGCTTGCGCTGACATTTCCTCTTAACCTTCCAGCACCGGGCAGGCGTCACCCCCTATACTTCGTCTTACGACTTTGCAGAGAGCTGTGTTTTTGGTAAACAGTCGCTTGGGCCTATTCACTGCGGCCTCCCAATCTCTTGGGTAGGCACTCCTTCTCCCGAAGTTACGGAGTCATTTTGCCGAGTTCCTTAACGAGAGTTCTTCCGTTCGTCTTAGGATACTCTCCTCGTCCACCTGTGTTGGTTCTCGGTACGGGTATGTTATCTTCTCCTTAGAAGCTTTTCTTGGAAGCATGATATCGATGACCTTCCACTCTTGCGAGCTCCCCATCACACCTCATCGCTAACAGTATGCGGATTTGCCTACATACTCAACTTGATGCTTAAACGGACTATTCTCTTCAGTCCGCGTCTCTAACCTTCTCCGTCACTCCATCGTATAACGACGATAACATAGTACAGGAATATCAACCTGTCTTCCATCGGCTACGCCTTTCGGCCTCACCTTAGGTCCCGACTAACCCTCCGCGGTCGAACCTTCCGGAGGAAACCTTGGACTTTCGACGGTTGGGTTTGTAACCCAACTTGCGCTACTCACGCCGGCATTCTCACTTCTAAACAATCCAGCACTCCTTACGGTATACCTTCGTCTCGATTAGAACGCTCCCCTACCACTCTTATATTTCTATAAAAATCCGTAGCTTCGGTGGTGTGTTTGAGCCCCGTTACATTTTCGGCGCGGAGTCACTCGACTAGTGAGCTATTACGCACTCTTTAAAGGGTGGCTGCTTCTAAGCCAACCTCCTAGTTGTTTATGCATCTCTACATCCTTTACCACTTAACACACACTTTGGGACCTTAGCTGACGGTCTGGGCTGTTTCCCTTTCGACAATGGACCTTATCACCCACTGTCTGACTCCAAGACATATCTATCTGGCATTCGGAGTTTGACTATGTTCAGTAAACCGAGATGGTCCCATCACACAATCAGTGCTCTACCTCCAGTAGACTCAGTCTTAGGCTAGCCCTAAAGCTATTTCGGGGAGAACCAGCTATCACCAAGTTCGATTAGAATTTCACCTCTAGCCACAACTCATCCGCTAACTTTTCAACGTTAGTCGGTTCGGTCCTCCATTAAGTATTACCTCAACTTCAACCTGGTCATGGCTAGATCACTTGGTTTCGGGTCTATGACACACTACTAATTCGCCCTATTAAGACTCGCTTTCGCTTCGGCTCCGTCTCTTCAACTTAACCTTGCACTATATCATA
>JBOFTV010000020.1:5000-15699 GCA_051652245.1 Culicoidibacterales bacterium
GTCAACACCTTTTTTGGCTTTTTACCTTCTTTTTGGCTTTTTAACAAACACTAGGTTGCGTTGTCACTTATTTAGAACGAAATGTCTAAATAACTAGATAAAAGTGGTGTGCTTTTCCACTGGCACACCACTTTTATTTCCTTTTAGTTAATCAACATTGATACTCCTGTCATCTCTTCTGGTTTTTCTACACCTAATAAATCTAACAATGTTGGAGCAATGTCACATAATGCTCCCTTTTTTCTAAGTTCTACTTTTGTGTCTGTAACAATAAATGGTACTTCTCTAGTTGTATGCGCCGTCATCGGTTGATTGTCTACTGTCAAAACTTCATCAGCATTGCCATGATCTGCCGTGATTATGGCAGCACCACCTTTTTCTAATACTAAATCTACTATCTTACCCAAGCATTCGTCTACTGCTTCAATTGCCTTAATTGTCGGTTCAAGCATACCAGAATGTCCAACCATATCTGGATTAGCAAAATTTAAAATTATTGTATCAAATTTATCCGCTTTAATTTCTTCAAGCAGTGCATCCGTTAATTCATATGCACTCATTTCTGGTTGCAAGTCATATGTAGCCACCTTAGGAGAATTTATTAGAATTCTTTCTTCCCCTTTATATGGAACATCATTTCCACCATTAAAGAAAAAAGTTACATGAGGATACTTCTCTGTTTCAGAAATTCTTAACTGCGTTAACCCTAGTGATGATACATATTCACCAAATGTCTTTTCTAGTCCTACAGGTTTATACGCTATTTCTGCATTAGTTACTGTATCCGCATACCTCATCATACAAACAAAAAATAAATTACTTGGTCGGTATGCCGGTGAAAACTCACAATACTCTTTGTTTGTTATAACAGATGCCAGCTGTATCGCTCTATCTGGGCGAAAATTCAAAAACACCACTGAATCCCCTTCTTCTATTTTACCATGGACACCACTAATTGATACTGGTTTTATAAATTCATCGTAGATACCTTTCGCATACTGACTTTCCATATAAATACAGGCATTTTCAGTTTGATTTCCCTTATGTTCTACTACGACTTCATAAGCAGATTCAACTCGCTCCCACCTTTTGTCTCTATCCATTGCATAATATCGACCAGAAACTGAAGCAATTTTTCCGATGCCAATTTTTCTGATGTTTTCTTCTAGCTGCTTTAAATATTCTATACCACTTTTGGGTGCCACATCACGTCCATCCGTAAATACATGAATATAGACATTTTCTAATTGATGCATTTTTGCAAGCTTTAACATAGCATAAAAATGTTCAATGTGTGCGTGAACGCCACCATCAGAAAGCAATCCCATAATATGAAGCTTTTTACTGTTTTTCTTGGCAAGGATAACTGCTTTAACTAGCGTTTCATTCTCATAAAATGTCTTTTCTGTAATTGCTTTATTAATTAAGGTTAAACTTTGATAAACAGGTCTTCCTGCCCCTATATTTATGTGTCCCACTTCAGAATTACCCATTTGCCCTTCTGGGAGGCCTACAGCAAGTCCTGAAGCTTCTAATGTCGCATGTGGGTATTTCTCGTAGTAGCGATCAAAATTCGGCTTATGCGCCTGGGCAAACGCATTTCCTTGATTTTCTTCTCTTAGTGCTACTCCATCTAAAATTGTTAGCAGTATTGGTCTCTTTTTTGTTATTGTCATTTTAATTTTCCTCATTTCTTTTTCTACTCAAATAGTATTTTAGCAAAGTTTGAGTTTTTTGGATAGCTATTTAGCCGCTTTTGTCGTTTAATGTCCCCGCTTATTCTCACACAATTTCTCTTTTTTCAAACTGGATGTTGTTTTCAATTGCATTTTCCCTCAAATTATTGTAAAATATTACTATTGTAATTATTTTGAAACTAAAGGAGTTATCATACAATGGAAAATATACCACTTACACAGAAAATGAACAATGCTGTAAAAAAGAAAATAGATCTTGTCGAAAAATCACCCGCACGCTATCTTTTACGCGCTATTATGGCGACTGTCCTTCTCACGCTTGCTACAGTTATAGCACTCTTGGTTGGACAAATGTTTGAGTCAACACTATTACTAGTACTACCCAAGGCTGAGAATACCGCCTACATAGCATTTAACCTTGGAAAGTTTACTTTTGCCTTAACATTTGGTTGGGCACTTGTTATGATTTTATTTATGAACACAGAGCTTTTTACATCAAATGCTATGTACTTCAGTGGGAAGACCTTTGATGGAACCGTTAAATTAAAGCTTGCTTTGAAGGTTTTAATTATTTGTTACATCGGAAACTTCATCGGTGCCGTCCTAAGCTCATTGTTGTTTGTTTATTCAGGAACATTTACTGAAGCGGTGTCTTCATTTGGTGCCCACATCGTTTCAGCAAAACTTGCAAAACCTCCACTTACTGTTTTTCTTCAGGGTGTTATTGCAAACTTAGTTGTTAATATTGCAGTTGTTCTTGCACTGAATCTTAAAAATGATTTCGCCAAAATAGCTTCTATCTTGTTTCTTGTATTTACTTTTGCCTTTTTCGGTTCTGAGCATGTTATCGCAAATTTTGCTTCATTTTCTGTTGTCGGCTTTGCAACAGAATTTCAAGGGATGTCTGCCCCAGCTATCTTAACAAATTTCTTTTTCTCAACATTAGGAAATATTGTTGGTGGTGGCGCTTTAGTTGGAATTGTTTATGTGTGGTTAAATAATAAACCCGACATTTCCTATTTAGATTAAAAGCTAACTAAATTAAAAAACATTAAACTGTACCCTATAGACTGGACACGTAAATAAAAAGCGTGACCAATTTATTAGGGTATTTTTATTATGATATTATAAGAGAATACTAAATTGTAAAGCGAAACTGGACAGAATTTCTATAAATTGAGTGGATATATGTAAAACTGAGTGTCAAATTCTGCTTGTTGTCTGTTCATGCTTTCAATCTCTGCTTTTCAGATAGTTCCTTTGGTCGTAACCCTACTCATATGGCGTTTAATAGCCATTTTTCTCGATATAATCCTTGGTAAGTCGATTAAGTTAACTCGTATATGTTTTGAGACAAACTATTTCTATTGCAGCGTAGCGAGGAGAATGTCTTAGATACCGTTTTTCATTGCTATCCCGCTGCTCTACAATACAATGTTTAATGTACTCATATATTGTCTTTTTAGCCTTATTTAATTGCTTCATCAAAAGTAAAACAAGTGGCCTTTTAGGCTTCTTAAACTTGTTATTAGAATAGAACAAAACACCAGCTGTTTTGCAATATTTCTAATTCTGCATCAGTTAGGTATTTCTTTTTTTTTTAGCTGTGTTATCATGTGTTAAGAAATTCAATGTCATCAATTCCTTTACTATTTGTATTTTTTCTAATTACAATTGTAGCGTGGGCGATTGACCATTGGTCCCTTTTTTTGGTCTTTTCTTTTTTTGTCCAGTATCACTTTACCATTACCCCTTCCCGCTGCATTTCTGTTCGCTGAGTTATCTGACTCTGATACCCAAGAATAATCAACTTTCCCGTACATTTATTGTTTTTTTCTTGTTTTTAGTATAAAAAAACAAAACTTCAAATCATATCATGCACTATCTCTTTTTATATATTGCCTTTAAGACAGGTTTTTGGTATAATATTTTGAAAAGAAGGAGATAAATTATGATGAACAAAATTGGTCCACTACTCCAAGAACTACGAATTTCGCGGGGGATGACACAAAAACAAGTATGCCGCTCGCTGGGCTATAACATTAACCTTTCTAAAATAGAAAATGTTAACAAGAAAATAGATTTCATCCTAATTATTGATTTATTATCGCTCTATAATGTGAAGCTTAATGACTTTCTCTGCTTAGCAGACATTGAGATTGAGCACCATGGTAACTCCTTAATGCGCTTTATTAATAAGAATTCCACTACTGTCACAAAGGAGCAACTCTTTAAAAAAATAGAAGTCTTAAAAAGGGAATTAGAGTCACAAAGTTCGCCTAATTTAAGCTCCTTACTTAATTTTCACCGTGCTAGTTGTTTCTATCATCTGAATTTCACAGATTTATTTCTGCAGGCAACACTCCATTTCAGTTACATTTGGGATCATTTTTCACGTTCACAGGACTACCTAACACTAGAAGATATTAAGCTTGCACCACTGTTTATTCCATTTTTAAACAATGAATCTATCGATTTTCTTATTCAAACAGTTACCAATACACTTAAAAGAAATAACCAATTAGAAGGTAGCTTTTTGCTGATTAGATTATACTTAAATACTTCAAAAAAGGTATTCCTCCAAAAAGACTTCCATTTATTATCAGAGTATTGCTCGAGAATAGATGCACTTTTAACAAATAATTTTCCTGCGGATTACATCGCTGAATTCTTTATTATTAAAGGGATTATGCTTATTGAAACACATAATGATATTAAACGAGGACAGGATTCTATTATTAGAGGACAAGCTCATGCAAAAATATCTGATGCTCACAATATTACCAAGAACTGGAAAGAACATTGTGATTATTACCTAAATTTAAAAAGCGTTAACGAGTGTCGTTAACGCTTTTTTATGCAAATGTTTTTAATTAGCCATCCCTATTACCCCACTAGTGACATTGAGTGTTAGTTACCAGCTCCACCAAATTAAACGCTTCCAAGTATAAATCATATATTTCACCTCCTGTACATCAACCATTATAGTCTCATTTGAGACTAATTTTAGTAATTCGCCAATTTCAGCTTGTCTTTTCACAATTTAACTATTTAATACTGCTTCTAATTTCCTTAATCATTTCTGACGTTGATGTTAGTCCTCCACTTGATAGGTACCATGATTCCGGGTTTAAATAGGTGATTTTATTCTGTTTGTAAGCATCTAATCCTCTCATCAAGTCATTTTCAAATACAGTCTTCCCCTCTGTTGACTTGCTATCAATCACAACATTTCGATCAATTACATAAATATAGTTAGGATTTTTTTCTAAGATATATTCATAATTGATTGATTGCCCGTGGGTTGCTGTTTCAATTGCTGCATCGATTGCTTTTATTCCAAATGTGTTATGAATGATGCCAAATCTTGATTTTGGACCATATGCGTTAAGTTCACCACCACTTGTTAATACTATTAATGCGTTAATATCCTTTTTTTTTGTTTCGTTAGCCAAGGATTCTACTTCTTGTTTTATTGATGCTAGGCTTTTTTCTGTTTGTTGCTGTTTATTGAATACTTTACCAATGATACCGAGGTTATTTTCTAATGATGACATATAATTGTCATTGCTCATTGTTAAATAAATCGTTGGCGCAATTTCGTTTAGCGCTGCAAATTGCTTTTGTTGTCTCCCTGAAATGAAAATAACATCTGGTTTTAATTTTGCTAGAGTTTCAAAATTAGGCTCGAAAAGGCTTCCAATATCCGCATATTCTTCACCTGAAAACTTCGATAGATATGATGGTAAACTTGATTTTGCAACACCCGCTACAGGTATTTCTA
This sequence comes from Culicoidibacterales bacterium, assembly GCA_051652245.1. GTDB lineage: Bacteria > Bacillota_I > Bacilli_A > Culicoidibacterales > Culicoidibacteraceae > BHER01. Next base: position 10,482 of record JBOFTV010000020.1, read on the forward strand.
GTTTTTCAAGGCTGTCTAATGTTCCATAATCGAAAACAACAACTTTCTTTGGTGTTTCTGAAATCTTTACCATCCCTAATTCATGAACAATTTCAATTCCTTGTGTTAACGATTTATTTGTACCTTTTATCTGGACAGTAAAATATCCTGCTAAAATCATCGCAATTATTAGAATTACAACGACCATTATTTTTTTATTCATTCTTTATTTCCTACTTTCTTCTTAATTATAGAGGCAAATTTGACATTGATCGATGTTTCGCACACGAAGGTTTATGTCATATATCTCTTTTAAAACTTCTTCTTTTATAATTTCTTTTACTGTTCCTTCATGAATTTTCTTGCCATTTTTCATTGCTATGACGTAGTCTGAGTAGCTTGCTGAAAAATTAATATCATGCATGACGATGATGATTGTTTTATTATATTCTTTTGCTAACCTATTAAGCGTTCTCATCATTTGAATTGAGTGCTTGATGTCTAAATTGTTTAAGGGCTCATCAAGTAAAATATATTCTGTGTCTTGGGCAATTACCATTGCAATGTAGGCCCTTTGTTTTTGCCCTCCTGATAGTTCATCTAAATATTTCTCTTCAAAATCTTCAAGCTCCATAAAACTAATTGCTCTATTTATATGCTCATTGTCTTCTATGCTCAATTTTGATTTTGAATAAGGGAAGCGCCCAAAGCTAACTAGTTGCTTTACCGTTAATCTAACATGAATGTCATTTGCTTGTTTTAAAATTGAAAGTGTTCGTGAAAGATCATTAGTTTTCCACTTTCCAATTTTTTTGCCTTTAATCTCTACATCGCCTGATGTTGCTTGGGTGAGACGACTAATTATCCCTAGTATTGTGCTTTTTCCTGCACCATTAGGTCCAATAAATGATGTTACTTTTCCTTCTTGAATATCAAAAGAGACATCGTCAACAACGAGTTTATTGCCAAACTTTTTTGAAATATTTCTAACTTTAATCATATGCTTTTCTCCTTTAATAATAAATAAACAAAGTAAATTCCACCTACAAAATTAATAATCACACTAATTGTTATCTTGAAGTTGAAGATCCTTTCTGTTAGTAATTGTCCTCCCACTAGCGCTATTACACTAAGAGAAATTGTAACAATCAAAAGAACGCTATGTTTATATGTTTTGATTAATTCATATGCTAAATTGACAATAATTAATCCCAAAAATGTTATTGGTCCTACCAATGCTGTTGCCACAGCAATTAAGAGGGAGACGATGATAAAAATTCTCTTTGTCATTTTTTCATAATCGAGTCCAAGATTAATTGCGGTGTCTTTCCCTAGCATTAGGACATCTAGATTTTGAATATAGTCATAAATAAAAGGAATTAGTAACAAAAATATTATTATGGCTACTAGGAGTAACTGACTTTGAATATTATTAAAGCTTGCAAACATGCTGTTTTGGAGTCTAAGAAATTCGTTTGGGTCCATTATCATTTGAAGAAATGTTGAAAAACTTCTAAAAAACGTCCCTAGTACAACCCCCATTAATAATAGGAGGTAAATGTTTTGCTGTTTTTTAAACATGAATTGGTATATTGCTAGTGAAAAAATCAGCATGGCGCCTAGTGAGAGGATGAAATTTACATTGCTATTAATAATTGTCACACCAATCATCGTTGAAATAAAAATAATCAATGTTTGGATGAATTGATAAATAGCATCTAAGCCTAAAATACTTGGTGTTAATACTCGATTATTAGTTATTGTTTGAAACATTAGCGTTGCAACTGCTATTGCTCCACCGGTTAGGATAATCGCAATCAGTTTGGGAATTCTTTTGCTCAAAACATATCTCCAAGTATCAGCGTCTAAATTCAAAAAAAGATACGCAAGACACATAAGTATACTTATCATGATGATGATTGTTATTTTCACTTTATTTGTCATCCGAATTCTCCTCTGCTGATATTTTATTGTCTTGCATTTTTGCGATAAATTAAGTAAATAAATATTATACTACCGACAATCCCAACAATTAAGCTAATTGGTACTTCATACGGGTAGATCACAATACGACTTATAATATCACAAGTAAGTAAAAAAATTGCCCCTAATAATGCTGTTTCCCACAAACTATGTTTAATATTGTCACCCCTATATAAGGAAACAATGTTGGGAATAATAAGTCCTAAAAATGGGATGCTTCCTATTCCAATGATGATTGTTGATGTTATCAGGGCAACAATAGCAAGTCCGATATTGATAATCAGCTGGTAGTTCATACCTAAATTAATTGAGAAATCTTCTCCCATTCCTGCTATGGTAAACTTGTTAGCAAAAACAAAAGCAATAATGACTAGCGGGACAATAAGATAAAGGATTTCATAGTTTCCTTTGATGACCCCTGTTACACTACCTTGCATCCAGCTATTTATGTTTTGGACTTGATCTGTTGATACTGCAATAAAGGTTGTAACCGAATCAATAATTCCACCTAGCATTAATCCCATTAGTGGAATAAAAATAACATTTTTTACTTTTATTTTTCTAATGAATAGTAAAAAAATTATTGTTGAGATGAGGGAGAGAAAGAAGGCGATGATAATTTTTGCCACCCAATTCCCGGGGAAAAATAATATCGCTACTAAAATACCTAGTTTTGCGGCATCTACTGTTGTTCCTGTGGAGGGTGAAACAAATTTATTTTGTGATAGTTGTTGCATAATTAATCCCGATATACTTAGTCCAACTGCTGTTAGAATCACGGTTATTAGTCGCGGGAATCTGATGAAAAGTAATATTTTCATTGTTTGTGACTCCGCAGTAAAAATTTGTGCTATATTGAGGTCATTAACGCCAATTAAAATTGAAATAATTGAGAGGATACTTAAGATTATGATGAGGTACTTTTTTTTGACTATTTTCATTATATGCTCACATCCCTTAATTTATCTTTTATATGTATTATGATTTTAACTGACGCAATATAGAATATCACTTTTAAATTATATTGGCAAATAATAGACTTATTTTTCGTTATTTTTGCAATGATTACAAAACATAGTTGGCTATAGCGTTCAAACCAACCCGCGAAGGTCTATCTAAAAATATGAAGATGGGGAGCTACGTCTCACGATTATATAGCTAAATAAAACTATTTAAATTTGAAAAATCACTTAGAAATGCTGATAACCTCGTTGAAAATGCATCTTAGTAAACATAGACAATTTAAAAGGGTTCTTTATCAACTTAGTGGACCATTAAATTCTAAACAGAAGTTCTGAAGAGACAACACTCGGGAGTTTGACACCTTGAAAGCACCAAAGTAATCGTTAATCCGACAGTGGCACTATTTTTTTGTCAAATTTCTTCATAATTTTATTCGTACTTGTTCGCACTTGTGGTATAATTGTATCAGAGGTGTTATCTATGAGATTAAAAACCACTAAAACTAATTCTGCTACTTCATTATATGTCTTAAAAGATGTCTGCATTGATGGAAAAAGAACCACTAAAATTACCGAAAAACTTGGAACGGTGGAGGAGCTTAAAAAAGTGCATGCCGACCCCATTGCTTGGGCTCAATCTTATATTGCTAATTTAAATAAAATCGAACGTGAGCAAAACGAGTCTATTGTTGTGAATTTTTCTCCTGCCAAACAAATTGATGTGGGGACGCAAAAATCATTTAACGGCGGCTATCTTTTCCTCCAAAAAATTTATCATGAGGTAGGACTCGATACAATTTGTTCTACAATTGCTGCCAGACATATGCTCACATTTGATTTAAATGATATTCTTTCAAGGTTATTATATTCACGTATTCTCTATCCATCTTCCAAACGTGCTACCTTTGAACTTTCAAAAAGATTTATCGAACAACCACGGTTCGACTTGCATCACATGTATCGCGCCTTGGATATCATCGCAAAAGAAACCGACTACATTCAAGCACAGCTCTATAAAAACACGACTAACATAATGGAACGCGATACGAGTATTCTTTACTATGACTGCACAAACTATTTTTTTGAAATTGAACAGGAGGAAGGACTCAAACAATATGGCGCATCCAAAGAGAATCGTCCAACACCAATTGTTCAAATGGGATTATTTATGGATGTAAATGGGATGCCGCTTGCTTTTAATATTACAAGTGGAAATACGAATGAACAAGTTACAATGAAGCCATTAGAACAGAAAATTTTAGCTGACTTTGAATTATCAAAGTTTGTCGTCTGTACTGATGCTGGACTCGCTTCCAATAACAACAGATTGTTTAATTCTACAAAGGATAGACGCTTTATTACAACACATTCAATTAAGAAATCAAAAAAATATATCAAAGACTGGGCACTTGATCCCTCTGGATGGAAACTAACAGATAAAGCAAAGGTATATAATATCCAGAAAATAGATCGCAAGTTTGCCTTAGAGCATGATCTTGTTTTCTACAAGGAACGGTTTATAAATGATAATGGATTAGAACAAAAAATAATCGTAAGTTTCTCTGTTAAATATGAACAATATCAAGCAAATATACGCAATGAACAGATTGATCGTGCGACGAAGAAAATCGCCTCTAATCCGACTTCCATCGGTAAAGTCAGAGCAAATGATTTCAAACGTTTTATTACAACACGCCATCATACAGATGATGGCGTTGTTGCAGATAATGCTCTTTACACAATTGATGAAACCCGTATTACAAATGAATCAAAATATGATGGTCTCTATGCGGTGGCTACCAATCTTGATGATAGCATCACTACAATTATCAACGCAAATAAGTCACGGTGGCAAATAGAAGAATGTTTCCGCCTCATGAAAAGCGAGTTCAAAGCGCGTCCAGTATATCTTAAAAGAGATGAGCGGATAAGCGCACACTTTACAACATGTTTCCTCTCCCTACTGCTTTTTAGAATCCTTGAACAACGACTAGATAACCGCTATACCCCTCAAGATATTATCCATACATTGCAAGAGATGAACTTCTTACAAATAAAAGGTGAAGGCTATATTCCCGCCTATATGCGCTCTGATTTAACAGATGCTTTACACGACACTTTTGGTTTTAGAACAGATCAAGAAATCAATAGAGACAAAGATATAAAAAAAATTATGAAACATACAAAAAAAAGAGGTTAGGTACGCAGTTTTTGAACATACAGAAAAGGCTAATAAACGTTGATATAGCAATGTTTATTAGCCTTTTTATTCTCTCAAAGTGTCAAACTCAGGA
>JBOFTV010000021.1:0-2111 GCA_051652245.1 Culicoidibacterales bacterium
TTGGCTCCAATACGATGTTTTGTGAGAATGATTTTTTGAACACCTCATAATAATTTTGCTTGTTTTTCTTCGCAGTTTGAATCAGGCTACGAATAATAAAAAAGTTCTCCGTGCCGGATTCACTTCTAAAACAACCCGAGACTTTCATCTTTGTCTTCGTCATTCGTATAGCACGCTCTGCCATATTGTTATCAAATGCTACTTCAAAATCAGTCACAAATCGCATATGCTCTGCCTGATATTTAAGCAGACGCTCCACTAAAAGTTTCTCCGGATGGAATGGATTGTCTGCTTTTCGTGAACGTATGTTTGCTTCGTAATCTATTTCATGTTTTGCCATCCAGCGTGTAAGTATCCTTTTATATGTGTCTAGAATTGTTTGTATTTCTTCCGATGATGCTGCCTCTTTAATCTGTTTTTGGTGAAATATCCATTGATTCATTTCACTTAAAAAAGTTAGGAACTCTTGAATCTCAGCACGCTGATGGACTTCATACAGTGCCTTTGCTTCCCGCAATACATGGGCATTACACCGTGCATGGATAGCTTCTGTTAACTTATTATACATTGCGAAGTGATCAGACATTATTACACCAGTATAGCCAGGTAAAATGCCCATCTTTAATATTGCATCAAATCCTCTCGTTGCGCATGCTTGTAATATGTCTATTGTTGGCGTTGATACAACATGTACCCATAACAATGCCCCATTTTGTCGTACAGATGTTTCATCTACATATAAAACCTTTGCTGTACGCACATGTTCTTTGAGGGCTTCAACGCTAGCTTTATTATGTGAAGCTAGCTCTTTAATGATATTGGATATTGTTGCTTTACTTGGCTTTAAGGCATTATTTGTGACCTGACTAACAAGCTCTACTATTTTATTGAGTGGGACAAACCCCTCACTTGAAACAAGTGCAATAAAGCTCTTTAATTCAGGACCATATTGAATTCTTGCAGATGAGTTCGTTGAAAAAACACCATGGTTTTTTTTACCACATGTTGTGCATGTTCCTTCGTAGGCACGTTCTTCTGTTACCACACGTTTAATTTCAATATCAATTATTTGCTTTTTTTTGTATCGATTTGTGCAGGTGATTTTACCGCCACAGCCACATTCTGTCGCTCGCTTTTTGATGATGTTATCTGGGTCTTCCACATAGCTTGCGCTGACACCTTTATGCCCTATCTGGCCTCCTGGACTTTTCCCTGTTTTAACTCGACTATTATGGATTACTTTTTTTAATCCGTCTGTACTTGGTGGCTTACTTGAGTTTTGACTCGTTTTGTTGAATCTGCCTTTTAAGCGTTCGCATTCTTCGGTCTTCAGCATCAATTTTTTTTTTATGTCTTCGATTATACTATCCTTTTCATTCAATAGTTTTCTCGTTTCTTTTAGCTCTTGTGCTAGGGACTTATCTGCTTCAACAAACTGCTTTCCTCGTGCAGCTATTGTTTGCTCTAGTTCTTGGATGTATAGTTCCTTATCGGATAGCACCGATTGCATGTTTTTTGCCGCTTCTCTTTCTTTGCGATATGCTTTTTGATATTGTACTTTTGTTGCCATAAACTCACCACCTTTCCTTCTTTTCTATCTTAAATTATACCACATTTATCAATGAAAACATAATTTCAAACATGCTGTTAAACCATATAAATAAAGGGTTAGTTCCATTTTCCCTCTTGGGTTTCTTCCACCTCAAGTATCGTTTTAGGAGTCGTTGATGATATCAATAGACGTTGATATGGCGCTATAATCGTTTGCTTTTTCGGGGGTAAAAAGCCCTGAAAAAAAGATAGAAATTCTTTTGATTTTCTATCTTTTTTAATTGGAATTTTATAATTTCTGCTGACTTGTTACTTGTGGTCAATGTTAAGTTGACATTTATACAACAGTATAAAATTAGAATTAAGTCAATTCTAATTCTTTTAGTATGCCGTTTTTTCTAACAAAACAAGTATATCATACAATTCCCTCTATTTTCTGATTTTTTTTTGATGTTTTATCAAGAAATGGTTATAGCATCTCTTAACTTACAAACATTGTTAAAATAAGTCGTTATGATAGAGATAATATATGGTGCCAAAAGTAATAATTAAAGAGAATA
>JBOFTV010000022.1:0-6723 GCA_051652245.1 Culicoidibacterales bacterium
TTAGTAATGAACGGTTTAATGGGCAGAAGACATACTATCAGTATGATGCCAAGGGATCGGTTGTCGGGCAAGAAAGTAGTAAAAAACCTGATGCATTATTGTTTAAAATACGGTATAATGATTTTGGGCAGCCGCATAGAAAACTTGATAATGAGTTCGGGTATAACGCGGAAGCACATGACTATAATGGGACACAGTATTTACGGGCGCGGTATTATGATACGAAAAATGGACGGTTTGATCAGCGGGATTCATATCGTGGGGATACGAAAAATCCGATTTCACAGAATAGATATACTTATGTTTGGAATAATCCTAGTAAATACATTGATTCAAGTGGAAATCGACCTTATATAGATGCAGGACAAGATGAACAGGCAACACATGATAATGAAATGGCAAATAAATATGATCAAGGTGGTAAGACGTGGAAAGAAGTAGAAGACGAGTATTTTGCAGGTAGAGAAAGTGCAAGGGACAGATATGATGCTGTAAATAAAGAAAATGCAGAAGCAGCCGAAAAATATCATGAAGAACAACAGCAAAAAGCAGAAGCAGCTCAAAAAGTACGCGAGCAGGAAAAGCTAAACATCGAAAATGAGCTCGTCCAAAAAGGAATTCAAGTGCCAAGTTTGGAAGGTCTAAGCTTTGAGGAACAACTTAGGATATTACGTGAAATTAAAAAACTTTGTGATGAAATTGAAGGTAAGTATGGTAAGTGGGACGATGCGGCTCGAGATGAGGCGCAAAAGAAAGTTGATTTAATTATCCTTAAACTAACAGCAAAAGAAAAAGATTTGCCAGTTTCATACGATGATTATAACGGAATTCTACCAGAACAGAGAAAATCAGAAGTTAATATAAGAGCATTATTAACAACTTTATTACTTGTATTACTTGGTTCAGTAACTTATTTCTTTGCCCCTCTTGTAGCAAGTTATTTAGCAACAGTTCAGCTTTCAACAGTTTGGACAATCATTTTATCGTCAGGTGGTACAGGCTTTGCTATGGCTGGAGGACCATCTAGTGTTGGAGCAATGGTAAGTGTCAGATTGGATTTGATAGTACAGGCAATCGCAGGGGTCTTGATTAGCGGTTTAGTTATTTACATTGCAGATAAGTTATCAAAGAAGAATTCAGATAAATATACTGCTGAAAAAAATATACAAAGTTGGAATGAGGGCACTTTTGACAGTCCACATTCAAGTGCAGAATATCATTATAATAAACATGTAATAAATAAAGGGCTCAATAAAACATTTAAAGAATATACTCAAGATGCTATGAATTTTTATAATAAATATAAAGATTCAAGTAGCGCAGAGCAACATGTTATGAACAATGGAAAACAGGGGATTCGTATAAAAAATATAGCTGGAGAAGGAGGGGGATATTTTACAAATGATGGAAAAATTATCACATTTTGGTATAAATAAAGAAAAAAATAGAGTAAAAGATAAACTAGATAAAATCAAAGATATGGATTTCCCAGAACAAGATGATCTGTGTTTAGATAGAATATTTTCTGAACTAATACTCATAGATGGTCATATAGTTGGACGAACAGTGTCCTATTTAAATAATCGGGTTTCAGAGCTAGAGATTATCGAAGACAGTAATTGGGTCAATGTTTATAATGATAAAATACTACGATTTCCTCAAAAAAAAGTTCAAATGGCATTTAATAAGATTGAGTATGAGGAATTATTGAAATATTGGCTTGAATTGTATAAATTGTATGTTATGCTAAAGGAACTATGTTTGGCAGTCCTGGGAAATGATAATAATGGTAGAGAGAGCATTGATTTTTATATTATTCAAAAAGATGTACACTTTTATAGTGATGAAAAACCAATTTTTCTAAGTATTTCTGAAAAAAAAGAAACTAAAAAGGATTTTGAATGTGTATTTGAGGGGAAATACAAGGAAAGACATGGTCAAAAAATTGAAGATTTGATAGCAAATGATGCAGGACTATTAATTGTTTCAACTAAATTGTTACAATTAATGATGGAAAATATTTCTGCGAAAGTTTTACCAATAGGTATAATAGAAGAAAGTAGTGGGCAAGAAATAGTGGGATACCATATTGTATTCCCAGAGAATGTAACTAATTGCTTGTATTTAACGAAGACAATTTATCATTTAGATAAGGAACATAGAATCATGGAAATAAATGCTCCCTTTTTAGATGGCAATGTAGTCAGGAATAAAGAAATATTTCAGCATAGAGAAATTCTAATAGATGAATGTGTGTACGAAATAACACCATCTTTTTTCTATGTCTCTTGTAAGTTGAAAAATAAGATAGAAAAATCAAATTGTACGGGCATTATTTTTTTAGCGATTGATAAGTATATGATGGATTGAAATGACTAATGGAGCTAAAATGAGATAAGTAGTAACAATAGAATAGATAGCTGTTATAAATGTTAAGATATAACTGACCAAAAATGTGCAGATAGAGTTGACCAGTAGCAGAGATATATTATAATCAGATTTGGGTGATTATAATAAAAGTAATAAAAAATTATGAAATTCGATTTGAGGTAAAATCAGTATCAGACTTACCGCAACTTCGAAAACTACTGGAGGTAAATAATATGGTAAAACCAAATTTTTCAGAACTCGCACGAAACCTGAAGAAATCAAGAAATACAGTCAAAAGAAATTATTATCTTGGTGATTTAAAGAAAATAAGAAAGAAACGTTCATCTCAAATAGTAAGCTATCACTGTATTTGTTATACTAAAAATGGCCCACTATTTAATTAATCCAGTAATGAGGTGGTATAATAGAGGAAACTGAAAGAACTGGAGTGAGAGGAATGTTGACTATGTATTAAAACAGAGTGGCACATTTCGGAGTGCACTAATCAATACATTAGCAACAGCTTTTTAGGAGATGATGAAATGAAGATGTTATGGATGGATTTAGTTTACAGTCATATTTGCAGAAAATATCTAGAATATTTAAAGGAAAAAGAAAAAAGATCAATACGATCAATAGAATACATCCTCGTCATTATGCACCACGAGTCCCTCAAAAAAGGGGGGAAGCGACTACTACGCTACCCAATTTACATTGATGGCGAGGAGGTTAGAATTTTCTATATAAGTGATTTACTCAGAGTAATGCCACCAACGATGTTTGGTCCAGATGGAATTCATAACGGACGAGAGATGGATAGATATTCAAAAATGCTCAATAAGTATAAAAAAATGCCAGAAGAAGAAGTGAAGGAGCAAGCACTAAACATAGTGAACATGGGATACTTACCACAAAAAGATGTTGTTTTTCGCAAGTATAATAATAAGTATATGAGAATTCTTGCTAGACAAAGAGCGAATAAAAGAAAGTATCCCTACAAAGCATTACTAAAATTTTTGTTAGGCTTGTTTAATTATGGGCCCACTACGTTACTAATAGGGCTGCTAATTCAGTTATTAGTGTTTAAAGACAGGACAAATATCCCGGATTTAGCGTATATATCCGTGGTCAATCTAATATTTTTACCTCCCTGGATTATTTGGACAGTTAGGTGGTCAAAACCGACATCATTTGAACGAGAGAATGGATATAATTTAGAATGATTATTTTAGACGTTAAAATTGATTGAGCATATTAGAACGGAAAAGAAAATCTAATTGAACTATATGAAATACATGAGAAAAAATTGTTTTGGATATCCACCATAGACTGCAAGCGGGAATTACAGATAGACCAATACGACGATTGAATGAAAGCGAATTAGTGTCAAATCGACATTACAGTAAAGGGGTAAAAAGATGTCACTTGAAAAATATGAGTTTATAATTTTTTCTAATAATAATGATATTATTTTAACAGATTCTGGTTGGGAATTGGTTAACAAATTTTCAATAGAGCGTAGGGTACTAGAGTATACGTTCTCAAAAATGGGCATAAAACATGATTTGAGGGTTTTACATATTCATGAAACAAATACATGTTATTATTATCTAAAGCGAGCGCTATGCTTAATTGAAATTATTACTTACGCTAATGATTATGGTAGGATAGATCAAATATCAGCACAATTTTCTATTGCTAATAGTAAAGAAATCGTAAAGCTCCTGTCAGAAATAGTTTGCTCACTAGATGAGCAAACAAAAGTAAAAGTCCTCGATATGTACTTGCAAAAAATTGTAAATTTACAAGATGAAACACAAATAGAAGCATGTGAGGCATCATTTATGGAAAAAAAGAGTATTGCATATAATGCATTTATGCTAGATGATTCCTTCTTTGTTGAAGCCATAGGCTGTGATGGCAGATTTTATGCATATTTAAATGATGAAAAAAACAGTACAAGAAAAAAAGAAAGTGAGCTAAAATGGAGGGAAGATAGAAAAAATAATGCATTTATGGATAAACAAAAATTTGTAAATAAAGCGTGTTACTTATCTCTAGGTAACCGGCGCTATTATGTAGGTACAGGAGAACAGATATATGATTTTTTTTACAATGTTTGGTATTTTTACGCTAAAAGATATGGTAATTGGGGAATAGGAGCCCCAGTGATTATGACAGATTTATATTATGGAAAAGTATCGTGGTTTGATTCTGTGGATGCATTAATACATATGAGAAGAATAAAAATAATATTTAAAGAAGTGCGTATTGAAAATGGTCAATGGTCAATAAATAACTACAATTTGGTGAAAAAAGAGAAGAATATCTATGATTTTTTCACTCTATCCAATGGGAATAATTTTATTGATTTGTTAGAAAACATCGCAGAACAAGCTCTAGAATTAAATACTGATTTTTTATTATTGTTTGATACCCTCCCAGCCCCAGTATTCAAAACGAGATCGCCTAAAAATGAGTTCAGTTACTAAGTTTGGCAGGTTTGAGCTTTGAATAACAAGTTAGGGTTTTATGCGTGATTAAAAAGATGTGTAATCAAAAAGTAAGTATGGCAAATGGGATGATGCCGATCGAGGCGCAGTACAGAAAAAAGTTGATTTGATGCCTCCTCCTACGTTAGCCATTGTTGAGCTAGTAGCTTGGTTAGTAGAAGTTGCACTTGATGTATTAGTGGCGTTAATAAATTTAAAAGAGAAAATGAGGAGGTGACCGAGAGAATCGGATTATTATGGCAGGAATAACAGGAATGCTAATTTATACGTATAAGATACCTACACCTTTTAAATACAGTTGTATTTCTCAAAAATTAGAGAAATCGGAATCTAAAGATATATTCAATAAAAAAATGGAATGTTTGTGTTTTTTGCTACAGTATGAATCATTAGTGATTTTTGGCACGAAACAATTTTTTCGAATTGAACATTGTGGGCATGATTTTTTTATTAGAGGAATTAGTAATTATTGTTATGTAGACTACTGTCCACAAATGGCAATAGTAAATGAATATAGAATTTATGCAAATAAGAGACTCAATTTATGGGAAGCTCAGTACATTGACCTCATTGAGAAATACCTAGAACTGTCATTGCCTGAATTAATCTTAAAAGTTGAGGAGATTGTTAAAAATAAAGAATTCATGGAAAGTAAGGTAGGTAAAAAAGGCTTTGTCAGAAAAGAGCGGAAAATGGGGGTAAGAAATAACCTTAGCATCATTTACGCAAGGTTATTATTGGCAAAAACTTGTTTAGAGTTGCTTCAGATGTGGTTGATAATTGCCAGTGGATACATGGTCCTCCTCTATGTTTTCTTATGTGCAATAAGTCTAGTATTTAAAATGTTAAATCAAAATGGAGACATGATTTATTTTTTGTCTTTCTTAGTAATTATTGGTTTTCCTATTATAACTTCTTTTGTAGTACAATTAGTTTGTTATCGGAAGCGGTTGTTCAGGAAAACAATATTCGAAGAAAAATATATAGTCAAGTATGATAAAAAGAGGTGAATATATGTTGGCTGTAAAAGATAAATATGAAAAAATGAAAGCGTTTGATAGTGATGGAGTTCCTTGCTATTTATGTTGGAAAAATGAGGAATTGAGTGTAGATAATCAAAAAGGACTTAGTAAAGATTTATTTGAAGCAAAAGTTTATTTTTACAGCACAAAAATGAGAACACTATCAGAACTATTGAAGATGAAAAAAATGAAAGCCGTAATGGAGTGTAATTTTGGTGGTGAAATGAGCTACTCAATAGAAATAACCAAAAAAAACATGAAAATTTTAGGGTTGTTTTTAGGTCATGATTTTTTTAGAAAAAGTGATCAAAACAATAACGTACAATATAGACAAGATGGCTTCTTTTATTTACTGCTTCTAAATGGAGAAAATCATATGTTAGGTATAAAACAATTTGGAGAAAATTATCACTTTTTGGCAAAAAGAAAATTTTATATTTCTGGAGAAGAGAAAAAGTCAAACAAGAAGCATATGTATAGACTGGGGACAAAAAGAAAGCTGTTGTTGCTGTTAGAAATGCAAGAGAGAAGGCGCTTTTATTGTTGGATGCTTTTGTTATTTTTACTTACAGTCATATATACATTTGCTAAAGCCCAGAGAATAGTATATTTGTTATACTAAAAATGGACCACAATTTAATTAATCCAGTGAGTAGGTTACAATAGAGTAACCCTAAAGAACTGGAGTGTATAAAACATTGAAAGGTGAGTTGAAAATGCAAGGATGGAATGAAAAAGCAGTTAATAGTTTAAAACAAAGTGAAGTACTAGAACTAGAGACTAACACTAACAAAAGCAATCATATGTATGTTACACTA
>JBOFTV010000023.1:0-21639 GCA_051652245.1 Culicoidibacterales bacterium
CACAGACTAATACGACGGGTACTAAACAATTAGCACCCTATGAAGCTATCGTCTTTTACAATAAAACAGAATAAAGATTAATTGTAAAGAAGAAGTAGTGGTCTGTTTTTTTCTATTTGGTATCACTTTACCATTACCCGTCGGATATTATGTGAAGCCACGGAAAAAAGTGAGCCCTTAGCAAACAGAGGTTGCTGAAAAAGGCTCAGATTTTTTTTTACTTTATATTAAGGCAACAAAGTGTTTTGGTGGTGTTTTGGTGGTCATGCGATATTTAAGCGGCGTAGTACCAGTAATTTGCTTGAATCTTTTACTAAAATGACTTTGATCACTAAAGCAGAGTAATGCACTAATTTTAGTAAGCGACTGCGCGGAATTTACCAATAAAAATTGGGCCCGTTCAATTTTTAAGCGATAATAAAATTCGATAGGTGAGTGTTGTGTGTGCTTCGCAAAAAGCGCGCTTGCATACTCCACACTTATATCACTAGAGGCTGCAATATCAGTAAGTGTCAAATTATCATAGAGGTTTACAAGCATGCAAGTTATCATATCATTAACTCTTTTATTTGTGGTAAAACGCTGATATTGTTGGAGGATAATGATATATTCTTTAAACATGAGCAAAGCAAATTTTTGATAATCATCAATTCGTTGTTGTTCAATGGCAGTTAATGTCTTGTTAAAAAGCGTTTGAACGGCATCCTGTGAAATGTTAGCAAGCTGTAACTCACGCGTAAGCATTGTTGCCCAGACAACTAAAGCCTGCTTTTGCCAAGGGCTAGTTAGCGTATGAAAACCTAAGTCATGTATTGCTAAAACAAGCCCCTCATAATCAAAAATCTGAAAACACGATAAAATATTAGTGTGCTGCTCCAATGAAATCATCATAATTCCTCCTTATAATTAATACTATACCATAAATATTATTCTGGCACAATTTTTACCGTGTAGCACCTGCTATAATTAAAAATATAACGAGTAAAAAATTAGAAAAGAGGAATATAAAAATGATAAATGTGGAAACCTTGCAAGCAAAATATTTAGCGACACTAGAAAATAGAACGGGAAAAAAACTGGCAGCAACATCAGAAAGTGAAAAATATAATGCCTTGGCACAGCTGAGCATGGAACTAATAGGTGAAAAATGGAAAGCGGTGGACACAGCTAACAGCCAACAAAAAGAAGTTCATTATTTTTCAATGGAATTTTTGCTGGGAAGAATGCTAACAAATAACCTAAGTAACGCCAATTTATATGATGAAGTAGCTTTGGCCTTGGAAAATTTAGGTATTGATATCAATCAACTTGAACAATTAGAAGCTGAGGCGGGTCTGGGTAATGGCGGTTTAGGTCGCCTAGCAGCCTGTTTTTTGGATTCGGGCGCATCACTTGGACTACCACTACATGGGAATACAATTCGCTATCAATATGGTTTCTTTGATCAAGAAATCGTGGAAGGAAAGCAAGTGGAACATGTACAGAAATGGCTGTATGATGACCATTATGATTGGGAAGTATGTCGTGAGGAGCAAAAACAAAAAGTTAATTATGGGGGGACTTATAAACAGGGGATTCATACACCAGATTTAGTGGTGATTGCAATTCCGTATGATATTCCCGTAGTTGGTTATCAAAATAAAACAATTAATACGTTGAAAATGTGGTCGGCCAAACCAGATACAGCGGCTAAGATTACGGGTGATTTTAGCAGAAATGCTGCCAAAATAAGTCAAATAAGTGGTTTTCTCTACCCTGATGACTCAAATGAAGAAGGCCAAAAACTAAGGTTATTACAGCAATACTTCTTTTCAAGTGCTGGGGCTCAACATCTTGTGCAGCAGCACTTGAAAAGATATGAAACGCTGGATAATTTTCATCAGAAAGTTACAATCCAGATCAACGACACGCACCCAACAATTGTCATTCCTGAATTAATGCGACTTTTTATTGATGAGCATAACTACAATTTTGACAAAGCCTGGGAGATAATTAGCCAAACAGTAGCTTATACAAATCATACTTTGCTTGCAGAAGCACTAGAATGTTGGAAAATCAGATACATTGAAGCGTTGTTTCCACATCTACTCCCAATAATCAAAGAAATTGACAAAAGAGATAAAAGCTACCTTTCTAAGGCAGGATTAAGCCCCGCCCAAATAGCTAAAAGGAGCATTTTGACAAAAACGCATATTCAAATGGCGTATTTGGCAATTGCTGGGAGTTTTAGTGTAAATGGTGTGGCCCAGCTGCATACAGATTTATTAATGGAAGTAGAAATGCAAGAGCTACACCAAATTTATCCGCATAAATTTAATAACAAAACTAATGGAATCACGCATCGAAGATGGCTAATGCAAGCCAATAAAGAATTATCCGCGCTTATTTCACGCGCAATTGGAACGAAGTGGAAAACAGACTTAACGCGCGAATTACCAAAGCTTGCAAAATTTCGCGATGATGCGTTTTTTTTACAGGAATTGTTGGCGGTTAAGGGGGAAAAAAAGCAGCAGCTTGCCGATTACATTCAGCAGACAATGGGAATTGTCCTCGACCCCACAGCAATTTTTGATATTCAAGTCAAAAGATTACACGCCTATAAAAGACAAATTCTCAACGCCCTGCATATTTTACACCTCTATTTACAATTAAAACAAAGTAAAGAATTGCACCAAATCACACCAAGAGTCTTTATTTTTGGTGCAAAAGCGGCACCTTCATATGCGTTAGCCAAAGAAGTAATTTACTTTATTAATGTCCTTGCGGATGTTATCAATAACGATGAAACAATAGAAGGTAAGCTAAAAGTTGTTTTTATGCCCAATTATAATGTTAGTAGTGCTGCTTTTATTTTTCCGGGAGCTGATATTAGTGAACAAATATCAACAGCAGGAAAAGAAGCCAGTGGTACTGGGAACATGAAGTTTATGATTAATGGAGCCTTGACACTGGGAACATTGGATGGAGCAAATGTTGAAATTGCCGATTTGGCTGGCCATGAAAATAATTTTATTTTTGGCATGAAAGTTGAAGAAGTTGTCGCACTAGAGGCAAGTAAGACTTACAATACGCAAGCCTTGATTAAAAGTAGTAAGGCGTTGTCAGCAATTTTCAAGATACTGCAAAAACCAACGCTATTAAAGTCAAATCTAATTAAAAATGATCAGGCATTTACCCATATTTTAGCTGATTTAGTCACACAAAATGATCCCTACTATGTGCTTGCGGATTTTAATGCTTATATGCTAGCTCAACAATTAATTGAGCAAACATATCAAAATAAAAGTGTTTGGGCTAAGATGATGCTTGCTAATATTTCACAGGCCGGTTTTTTTACAAGTGATCGAACAATTGCTCAATATAATCGTGATATCTGGAAAATTGAGCAGTGATTCCGTAGATTAGCGGGGAATTGCTGTCTTAACAGGTGAGCCAAGCAACTTAATGATAAGTGTTAGAAAATTATTGTTAAGTTGTTTTTTTTATTGTTAAAATGTTGTTAACGGTAACAATTAAAAAAAAGTAGTAAACGGTTACAAAAGGGGATATAATTAAGCTAGTGATAAGGATATCGCTAATTGAAGGAGGAATTCCAAATGAAGAAAATACTTAGTTTATGTCTAGTGACAATTTTGGTGATTGCGTTAAGCGCATGCGGTGTTACGGGAAGTGGCAAAACAGAAGTTTCAATATTTCAGTTTAAGGTTGAAAATGAGAGTGGACTACTTAAAGCGGCCGATGCTTATATGGTTGCTAATCCAAGTGTCTCAATTAAAATAAATACAGTTGGTGGTGGAGCAGATTATGGTGCAGCCCTAAGAACGGAATTTACGGGTGGAAAAGCGCCAACAATTTTTAACATTGGTGGACCACAAGATGTCAATGACTGGATTAACAATGTTGAAGACCTTTCAAACACAGATCTCTCAAAAAAAGCATTTAAAGGACTAAATGAGCCAGTTACAAAAGCGGGAAAAGTTTATGGCTTACCATTTAATCAGGAAGGTTACGGTTTGATTTATAACAAGAAAATATTTGAAAAAGCGGGAATTAAGCCGGAAACAATCACAACATTTTCGGCATTAGAGGAAGCGGTCAAAACATTAACAGCTAAAAAGGCAGAATTAGGAATTGATGGTGCATTTTCAGTTGCAGGTAAAGAAACGTGGATAACGGGATTACACATGTCGAATTCATTTTTAGCAACAGAATTTGGGAGCATCAACAAGGCAATGGAGGCAAAAACGGTAAATTTTGCGCAAAACGATGCTTTTAAAGCACTAGTTGATCTCCAAATTAATAATGCGAATACAGAGCCTAAAAACCTAAACACAGTGGATTACACAGCGCAAGTTGAAACAAGTTTTTCGCAAGGAAAAGTTGCAATTATCCACCAAGGAAACTGGATTTACTCAAATATAGAACAAACAAATCCAACACTAGCAAAAGAAATTGGCCTACTACCAGTACCGGTTAAAGGCGGCATAGAAGATAATATCTTTGTTGGCGTACCAATGTTCTGGGCTGTGAATAAGGAAAAAAAGGACCCAGAAAAACAAGCGGCAATCGACTTCTTAACATGGTTATATACAGACCCAGCCGGACAAGAAATTGTTGTCAATGATTTAGGCTTCATTCCTGCATATGAAGGATTTACCCATCAGCCTGCCGACCCCCTAGCAAAAGAAGTATTACGCTATGCGAAAGCGTCTAAAACATCACCTTGGGTTTTTATGGGGTATCCAACAGATTGGGGCATGGGAACATTAGGAACAGAAATGCAAAATTACTTCTCAGGTGAGAAAACTTGGGAACAAGTAATTGCAGCAGCAAAACAAAAATGGGAAAGCGACCGTAAGGCAGCGTAAAGTGAAATTGTGGTAAGTCAAATTGGCTTACCACAATTGTCATCTGCGAAAAGAAAATAACGAATAGAGGAGCATTTTTTTATGAAAAAAAGTAATCTGGGATTTTACGGGTTTATTTTTCCGGCGGTGTTTAGCTTTTTGGTGATTATTGTAATTCCTTTTATCATTGGTGTTTATTATTCATTCACGGACTGGACGGGAATTCCAAGTAATCCTGTGAATTTTATAGGGTTTAAAAATTTCAGCGCACTATTAAGCGATGAATTATTTTACCAAGCGTTTCAATTCACTGCATTATTTGCCGTTGTTTCGGTCTTACTGTTAAATATTTTTGGTCTATCCCTTGCCTTACTTGTAACACGAGGGATGAAAAAATCAACGGGACATCGCGCCATCTTCTTTCTGCCCAATTTAATTGGCGGGTTAATTTTGGGCTTTGTTTGGCAGTTTGTCTTTACCAACGTCTTGCCAGTACTAGGGCTACCAAATTTATTAGCAACAGCAGTGGGCGGTTTCTGGGCGTTGGTCATTTTAATGAGCTGGCAGATGTCGGGTTATTTGATGGTAATCTATATTGCAGCGATTCAGAACATCCCCGAAGATCTAATTGAAGCGGCCAAAATTGATGGTGCAACCAGTAGACAACGGACCCGCTATATATTAATTCCGATGGTTGCCCCAGCAACAACAATTAGTTTATTTTTGACATTAGCAAACTCATTTAAGCTCTATGATCAAAATCTTGCGTTAACAGCGGGTGGACCAGGAAATAAAACAATGATGCTTGCAATGGATATTGTTAACACGGCAAACGCCAAAGGATTATGGGGATATGCTCAGGCTAAGGCGATTATTTTTTTCCTTGTTGTGGCAGCAATTGCTTTAATTCAAGTATATATTTCAAAAAAACGTGAGGTGGAATTATAATGGAAAAAAAGCGTGAGCCACTCAAGGCAAAAACACTAATTATTTTCTTGCTGGCAACCGCATTAGCGTTGCTGTTTTTGACACCCTTTTATATTGTTGTGATAAATTCGTTTAAAACACGCCAAGAGCTAATGGCGGATGTCTTATCTTTACCCAAAAGTTTTACTTTGGCTAACATTGTGGAAGCTTTTAAAACACTAAATTTCCTCACAGTCTTCAAGAATTCTTTGCTGATTACAATCGTTAGTACATCAATTATCACAATTGTGACCTCAATGGCAGCCTGGAAACTAGTTCGGACGAAAACAAAAACGAGCCAGTGGATTTTCATGATATTTGTAGCCTCAATGCTGATTCCTTTTCAAGCAGTCATGCTACCGCTAGTTGGCGTTTTAAAGAGTCTAGGGCTAAATAATCAATTTGGTTTGATTTTGGCATATATTGGTTTTGGCTCAAGCATGTCAATTTTCCTTTATCATGGCTTTATCAAGGGAATTCCAATTGACTTAGATGAGGCCGCAAAATTAGACGGATGTAACACTTGGCAAACATATTGGTACATTATTTTTCCAATTCTTAAGCCAATTCATGTAACGGTTGCTGTTTTGAATGTAATTTGGCTTTGGAATGATTTTCTTTTACCAAGTTTATTGCTTAAAGATGAAGCCCAGTTTACGATACCAATTGCTATTTCACGTTTAGTTGGTCGCTTTGCTACAAAGTGGGAAGTACTAATGCCAGCACTGTTATTATCGATTATTCCGGTTATTGTATTCTACATGTTTGCCCAAAAACAAATCGTTAAAGGTGTAACAGATGGAGCTGTTAAGTAGGAATAGGTGTTGTAACAAGTCAGCAGAAATTATCAAATTCCAATTAAAAAAGATAGAAATTTAAAAGGATTTCTATCTTTTTTTTAGGGCTTTTTACCCCGAAAAAAGCAAACGATTATAGCCCCATATCAACGTCTATTGATAGCAAAAACGCCTCCTAAAATGATACTTGGGGTGGCAGAAATCCAAGAGGTGAAACGAAATTAACCCTTTTTTTATATGGTTTAACAGTATGTTTAAAATCATGTTTTCATTGATAAATGTGGTAAAATTTAAGATGGAAAACAAAGAAAGGTGGTGAGTTTATGGCAACAAAAGTACAATATCAAAAAGCATATCGCAAAGAAAGAGAAGCGGCAAAAAACATGCAGTTGGTGCTATCCGATAAGGAACGATACATCCAAGAACTAGAGCAGACAATAGCTACACTAGGAAAGCAGTTTGTTGAAGCGGATAAGTCCCTAGCGCAAGAGCTAAAAGAAACGAGAAAACTATTAAGTGAAAAGGATAGTATAATCGAAGACATAAAAAAAAAATGATGCTGAAGACCGAAGAATGCGAACGCTTAAAAGGCAGATTCAACAAAACGAGTCAAAACGCAAGTAAGCCACCAAGTACAGACGGATTAAAAAAAGTAATCCATAACAGTCGAGTTAAAACAGGGAAAAGTCAAGGAGACCAGATAGGGCATAAAGGTGTCAGCGCAAGCTATGTGGAAGACCCAGATAACATCATCAAAAAGCGATCGACAGAATGTGGCTGTGGCGGTAAAATCACCTGCACAAATCGATACAAAAAAAATAAATAATTGATATTGAAATTAAACGTGTGGTAAAAACACCATGTTTTTTTTTCAACGAACTCATCTGTAAGAATTCAATATGGTCCTGAATTAAAGAGCCTTATTGGACTTGTTTCAAGTGAGGGGGTTGTCCCACTTAATAAAATAGTAGAGCTTGTTAGTCAGGTCACAAATAATGCCTTAAAGCCAAGTAAAGCAACAATATCCAATATCATTAAAGAGCTAGCTTCAAATAATAAAGCTAGCGTTGAGGCCTCAAAGAACATGTGCGTACAGCAAAGGTTTTATATGTAGATGAAACATCTGTACGACAAAATGGGGCATTGTTATGGGGGCATGTTGTATCAACGCCAACAATAGACATATTACAAGCATGCGCAACAAAAGGATTTGATGCAATGTTAAAGATGGGCATTTTACCGGGCTATACTGGTGTAATAATGTCTGATCACTTCGCAATGTATAATAAGTTAACAGAAGCTATCCATGCACGGTGTAATGCCCATGTATTGCGGGAAGCAAAGGGACTGTATGAAATTCATCAACGTGCTGAGATTAAAGCGTTCCTAACTTTTTTAAGTGAAATGAATCAATGGATATTTCACCAAAAACAAATTAAAGAAGCAGCATCATTGGAAGAAATACAAACAATTCTAGACAGATATAAAAGGATACTTACACGCTGGATGGCAAAACATGAAATAGATTACGGAGCGAACATACGTTCACGAAAAGCAGACAATCCATTCCATCCGGAGAAACTTTTAGTGGATCGTTTGCTTAAATATCAGGCAGAACATATGCGGTTTGTGACTGATTTTGAAGTAGCATTTGATAACAATATGGCAGAGCGAGCTATACGAATGACGAAGACAAAGATGAAAGTTTCGGGTTGTTTTAGAAGTGAATCCGGCACGGAGAACTTTTTTATTATTCGTAGCCTGATTCAAACTGCCAAGAAAAACAAGCAAAATTATTATGAGGTGTTCAAAAAATCATTCTCACAAAACATCGTATTGGATCCAAGAACTTGATGTCTTGGTTCTATTTCTGCTGACCAGTTACTTACCCTGTAAAAAACACACTTTTTAACAGAAAAATACCTTGAAAAAAACAAGTGATTTTGTTATAATATATGTGTATTTTATATACAAAATATGTTAAAGAGGTGAAAGAATGGAAATTCTAATAGGAGTTTTAATAGTTGCATCAATAGTTGCTTTATTTTATGGATATGGAGTGCTCTTAGGAAAAATGCTAACTAAAAAAACAATCAAGCAGATTAATTCAGGTAAATTAACTGATAAAAAAATCCTTCGATTGTATAAGGGTTATGATGCAAAAAACGCAATTGTTTTTTTATTGTTTGGTATAATATTATATCCTCCAATAAAGAAGGCTTTTGCGTTAAATAGAGAAAATCTTTTACAAGAAATTAATAAAAGAGGACTAGCTGTTGACTAAAAAAACATAGAAAAAAGCGTCCCCCCGCTGTGGGAGGACGCTTTTTTCTATGTTTTAAGGTGTAATATAAGTTCTGGCATTAACAGCAGCCATTTTATCATTACTTCCTACGCGCATTTCAAAATGAAGGTGAACACCAGTTGAAAATCCAGTCGCTCCCATTCCGCCGATTACTCGACCTTTCTCAACAACTTCTCCGGCGCGGACATTTAGGGGATTCATATGGGCGTAGAGTGTCACATCCCATTATTATGATTGATGATAACATGATTTCCATAGCCTGATGAATATGTTGCCGTAACAACAGTGCCATTATCAGCAGCATAAATCTCACCATTGAGGTGGTCATTGATATCAATTCCATAGTGTGGACCAAAGCCATAAGTAGGATCCATAAACTCAGCAGCAACACGCCTACCTGCCGATGGACAGATGTATTGACCTGTTCCTAGGTGGCACTTTCGGAAACCCGATTTTTCGATTTTTGGTTGACTTTTATGCGTATTTTTGATAAAATGTTAAAAAATAATACGATAAGTAGAGTGTTAATCAATGTAATATATAAAATGATTGAATCAAGCTCTTTTTAAGTAAAGAGCTTTTTTTAATACGTTTAATGTAGTTGATTGTTAAGCTATTAAAAGAGGAAAGAAGGAAATACAATGAAGAAACTAATTGCCGTTGTTTGTGCAAGTTTTTTAACACTTGTGGGATGTGGACCAGGAAGTACTAATACTGACACAATTAAAATCGGAGCAAATTTTGAATTAACAGGAGCTGTTTCAAGCTATGGTAGTTCTGAATTAGAAGGAGCCAAATTGGCACTAGAAGAAATCAATGCAAAGGGTGGGGTACTTGGAAAACAACTATCGCTTGTTGAATTAGACAATAAATCAGATGCAGCCGAAGTAGTAAGTGTTGCAACACGTCTAACAACACAAGAAAAAGTAGTTGCAACAATTGGACCAGCAACATCAGGGAATGCTAAAGCAGCAATCACTAGTGCAAACCAAGCAAAAGTGCCACTGCTATCACCATCAGCAACATCAGATGATGTGACCGTTGATCGTGATGGGAAAGTGCAGCCTTATGGCTTCCGCCTTTGCTTTAAAGATTCTTTCCAAGGACAGGTAATGGCAAAATTTGCCACTGAAAACTTAAAAGCAACAAAAGCGATGCTTATTGCTGATAACTCAAATGATTATGGTACCGGACTTGCTAAAGAGTTCAAAGCAGCCTTTAAAGGTCAAATTGTTGGCCAAGAAAGCTACACAGATACGGAAAAAGACTTCAGTGCAATCATCACAAATATTAAGAACAAAGACTTTGATGTCCTCTTTATTCCTGGCTATTATGGTCAAGCAGGCTTGATTATTAAAGCAGCACGTGAAGCAGGGATTAGCGTGCCAATTATTGGTGCTGATGGATTTGATTCACCAGAATTAGTGAATTTAGCAGGAAGTACAAATTTAAATAATGTTTATTATTCGGCACATTATTCATCACTAAGCAAAGATGAAAAAGTAACAACATTTTTGACAAACTTCAAAGCAAAATATAATAAAGAACCAAATGCCTTTCATGCATTAGCATATGATTCAGTTTACTTATTAGCAGATGCAATCACGCGTGCAGACAGTGCAACACCAGCTAAAATTACGGAAGCACTTGAAGCCACAAAAGAATTCAAGGGTGTAACAGGTCTTGTTGAAATTGATGAATTCCACAATGCGGTAAAATCAGGTACAGTTGTTGAACTCAAAAATGGAAAAGAAGTAGCAGCAACAATTGTGAATGCTTAGATTAGAACGAAGGTAGAAGTGAAGATGTTCTACCTTTTTCTATCTAACACAAATATATTAAAAAGATGAGGGAAACAAGATGCAACAGTTTATGCAACAACTAATTAATGGCCTTTCACTAGGAAGTATTTACGCCTTAGTAGCCCTAGGCTACACAATGGTTTATGGAATTATTCGACTAATAAATTTTGCTCACGGAGAGATTTATATGCTAGGAGCCTATGTTGGCTACTTTGTTATCACCGTTTTTGGCTTAGGGATAATTCCAGCAATTATCATTGCGATGATTGTCTGTGCAATAGCGGGCGTTTTAGTTGAAAAAATTGCTTACAAGCCTCTAAGAAATGCGCCTAAAATCGCTGTCTTAATTACAGCAATCGGGGTATCGTTTTTATTACAATATGTGATGATGTATTTTATGGGAGCGGACGTGCGCACATTTCCAGCAACAGAAACAAAATTTTATGAGTTGATGGGTGTAAGAATTAACGAACAGCAAATTTATATTTTTGCCATTACCATCATTTTGATGCTAGTGTTACAATTTATTGTTAAAAAGACAAAAATGGGAAAAGCAATGAGAGCAGTAAGCAATGACCCAGAAGCAGCACAGCTAATGGGAATAAATGTCAACAATACAATTTCATTTACCTTTGCCATTGGTAGTGCTCTGGCAGGGGCAGCGGGCGTTCTAGTTGGGGTTTATTATAACTCAATTGATCCATTAATGGGTGTAAGCTATGGTTTAAAAGCCTTTGTTGCAGCTGTTTTAGGAGGAATTGGTATTATTCCAGGAGCAATGTTTGGTGGATTTGCTATTGGTTTAACAGAAATATTTGTAAGTGGCTATATCAGTTCACTAATTAAAGATGGAGTGGTTTATGCGCTACTAATTGTCATGCTAATTGTCAAACCATCGGGTTTACTTGGTAAAAATGATAAAGAAAAAGTCTAAAAACAGATCTGATTGAAACGAGGAATAAAAATGAACTTTATAACAAAAAAAGGACTAGCATGGGCGGCTCTAGCAATTATGGTATTTGCAATTATCCAAGCGCTTATTATGGTAGATATCTTAAATTACTATTATCAAATCACGTTAATTACAATTGGAATTAATATTATTTTAGCAATTGGTCTAAATTTAATTATTGGATTAGCGGGTCAATTTTCGCTAGGTCACGCTGGATTTATGTCTATTGGTGCTTATTGTTGCGCAATTATGACAATTAAAATGCCAACACCAGTAGGCTTTGCCATTGGGATTGTCCTAGGACTAGTTGTTGCGGGAATTATGGCACTGGTTGTTGCCATTCCAACTCTAAGATTAAAGGGCGATTATCTGGCAATTGCCACACTAGGATTTTCAGAAATCATTAGAATTATTATTGTCAATGGTGGTGATTTAACAAATGGTGCCCGGGGGCTAAGTGGAATTCCGATGTTTACAACATGGCCGATTGTGTTTGTTGCAATTATTTTAACGATTTTATTGGTTGTTAACTACATCAAAAGTAGTCCAGGGCGCGCAACTGTTGCCATTAAAGAGGATGAAATAGCAGCAGAGTCGATGGGGATCAACACAACAAAATATAAAACGATTGCTTTTGTCTTAGGTGCTTTAACAGCAAGTGTTGCGGGCGCTTTACATGCATCATTTTTTAGTGTGATTAAGCCTGAAGCCTTCGGCTTTATGAAATCT
Source organism: Culicoidibacterales bacterium (assembly GCA_051652245.1). GTDB lineage: Bacteria > Bacillota_I > Bacilli_A > Culicoidibacterales > Culicoidibacteraceae > BHER01. The sequence goes on from JBOFTV010000023.1 coordinate 12,399, forward strand.
GTCGACATCTTAATAATTGTTGTTTTTGGTGGCCTTGGAAGCATAACCGGAACAATTGTTGCAGCAATATTTCTAGGGTTAGTCAATATTTTTTTACAATCGTATGGTGAATTAAGAATGATTATCTATGCGGTAGGTTTAGTAGCAGTTATGGTGTTTAGACCTGGTGGACTACTATCAAATAGAGAATTTACAATGACATGGTTATTTAATTGCTTTAAAAAACCTTCAGTTAAGGAGGAACAGTAAACATGAGAATTTTAACAATTGATAATTTAACAAAAACTTTTGGTGGCTTAAGTGCAGTATCAGATGTCTCAATAGCATTAGATGCGGGTGAACTTGTGGGCTTAATTGGTCCTAATGGCGCGGGTAAGACAACATTTTTTAATTTATTAACTGGTGTTTATGTGCCAACTAGTGGCGATGTGAATCTATTAGTAGACGGGAAAATGAAACGCCTCAATGGCGAAAAGCCTTATAATATCACCGCTGCAGGGATGGCAAGAACGTTTCAAAACATCCGTCTATTTGGTAATTTATCAGTCCTTGATAATGTTTTGATCTCAATGCATGCGCATTCTGGGGCGGGAGTGCTTACAAGCATCTTCCGCTTGCCTAAATATCACCGCATTGAAAAGGAATTAAAACAAGAGGCCTTACGGCTATTAGAAATTTTTGATTTAGCCAAGAAAAGTGAGGAACGCGCAAGCAGTTTACCCTATGGTGATCAGCGCTGCTTAGAAATTGTTAGGGCCTTAGCAACAAAACCAAAAATTCTTTTCTTAGATGAACCCGCTGCAGGAATGAATCCGCAAGAAACGGAAAATCTGACAAAACAAATTAGGCAAATCCAACAATCTTTTAACATTACCGTCCTCTTAATAGAGCATGACATGTCATTGGTTATGGGAATTTGTGACCGAATTTATGTTCTCGAATACGGTAGATTAATAGCGTGCGGAACACCAGATGAAATTAAAAATGATGAGCGCGTAATTCGTGCCTACTTAGGAGAGGATTTGTAATATGCTAAAAATAACTGATTTAACGGTAAACTATGGTGGAATTACTGCCTTACATAATGTTAGTTTTGAAGTCAAAACGGGTGAAATTGTCAGCTTAATTGGTGCAAATGGGGCAGGGAAATCAACGATTTTAAAGGCAATAGCCGGGCTTAATAAATGGGTTGAGGGCGATGTTTTGTTTTGTGGTGAGTCGATGGATAAGTGGACCACACAGAAAATTGTCGAAAGTGGGATATCACTTGTACCAGAAGGTAGACGCGTTTTTAAAGAATTAACAGTACTAGAAAATCTGGAAATGGGTGCCTATACCCGTAAAGGGCGTGAAGAAATCAAAGTTGATTTAGCAGCAGTGTATCAACGATTCCCAATTTTACTAGAACGTAAAAAGCAGGTTGCCTCAACATTATCGGGGGGAGAGCAGCAGATGCTTGCCATGGGGAGAGCATTAATGTCAAAACCTAAATTATTATTATTAGACGAGCCATCAATGGGACTTGCTCCTATTTTTATCAAGGAAATTTTTAGGTTAATTCAAGAAATTCAGGCACAGGGAACAACAATTCTATTAATTGAGCAAAATGCAAAAATGGCATTATCAATTGCAACACGCGGATATGTATTAGAAACAGGGAGAATTGTGCTAGAAGGAACAGGTCAGGAATTACTCCACAGTGATGCTGTTAGAAAAGCCTATTTGGGTGGATAATTCAAAAAAGTGAACGTGAACTGTTCACTTTTTTTGATATTGCTTCTAGCAACAATTGCGTGTATAATATAGCATATATGCAAAAGTGGGAGGTGATAACATGAACGTAATTGAAATGGTAGAATTAACAAAAACGTATCAGCATAAAGTAGCAATCGACCAAATTAATCTAGTGGTTGAAGAGGGTGACTTCTATGGTTTTATTGGCCCCAATGGAGCAGGGAAATCGACAACAATCAAATGTTTACTAAATTTTATTTTTCCAACAGCGGGTAGTGCGCACATCTTTGGAGTGGACACACAAACAAAAAGCGCCCAGATTAAAAAAGATGTAAGCTACATTGCAAGTGATGTTCGGTTATACGAAGAAATGACAACGAGGCAACTGGTCAAATTAACCCTCGATTTTCACCAGAAAAAGCACATGGTGAAAACAATGAATTACTACTTTGACCTTTTTGAAATTGATCCGGACAAAAGAATTAGCGACCTCTCTCTAGGAAATAAGCGAAAAGCCTCGATCATCTCGGGTCTAATTACAGAGCCTAAATTATTAATATTAGATGAACCAACAAATGGCCTAGACCCGCTAATGCAACACCGCCTTTTCGACCTATTAAATGAAAAAAATAAAGCAGGCATGACGATTTTCTTATCGAGCCATGATTTGTCAGAAATCCAGAATAACTGTAACCGTGCGGCTTTTATTAAAGCGGGTAAAATTATTTTTGAAGAAGACATCTTGTTAAATGATGCCACAGGAAAAATAATTGAAGTAACGGGACCAAATATTCCACTAGAAAAACTAGTAGCAATAGGAGCGATCTTACTTTCAGGAAATCACTTACATGCAAGGTTACTCTATTTAGGCGATATCAAGCTGTTCTTACCAAAGCTTGTGGATGCGGGAATTACGGATTTGACGATTACAAGACAGCAGCTAGAAGATAAATTTATTTCGCTGTATGAACGGTAATTATGTTATTAGGGAGGAAAAATTATGACTTTAGCAAAATTAGAATGGCAAAGGGGAAAACGCTCAATTTTTGTTTGGAGCAGCGCTGTTATTGTGATGATTACATTGTTCATGTTAGTTTTCCCCTCAATGAAAGATAGTGGGATGCAAGAACTTGTCCTAATGAAAACAGATGCCTTACCAGAAAATTTAATGAAAATCTTTAATATTGAAGATATGACAAAATTACTACAAATTACTGGTTATTTTTCATATGTATTTCAATACATGTATATTGCTGCCGCAATTTTCGCAACAAGTCTGGGAATGAATACGCTTGTTAAAGAGCAAACTGAGGGGACAATTGAATATCTTTATGGTCAACCAATTTCACGAGCTGACATTATCGTTAGCAAATTTGTTGCCAATATATTAATGCTCTACTTATTTTGGCTCATTGTGTTTTTAGCATGTATTATTATTTTCATCATTTTTAAAAATCCGGAAGACAATCTTGGACAATTAGTCGAACAATTAAGTCGAATTTTTGTATCGGAAGGTTTAGTTTTGACACTGTTTTATGCCATTGGTTTTAGTCTTTCAACGATAATAACCTCAACTAAGGTGGTAATGTCTGCGGCACTAGGCCTTGTTTTTGGGACCTATACAGTGGGAATCTTAGCAACCGTTAATACTGATCTAGATAGCTTAAAATATCTCTCGCCGCTAAATTATGCGCTTCCCGGAGATGTTATGAATAAATTTATGGACCCTGCTTATATTGTTATTATAGCAATAATTGTTAGTTGTACATTCATACTAAGTATATTCATCTATCAAAAAAAAGATCTAAAAGCATAAAAAAGGAGTAATAAAGTGAAGAAAATATTGATAACAATCGCAATCGCAATCCTCTTAACAGCATGTACCCCAAAAATTCAAAATACCGGAGGGAAGAGCCTGACAACAACACTAGCTGATGAAAGCAAAAGTGCAACAGCACAAATAACCTATAAAATTGATGCTAGCCTAGATGTGACAAGTCATATACCTGTTGTTCGTGGAAACCAAGTGACTAGTTTTAGCAATAATAGTGATAAAAAGATGGAGACAATTGTTTTTCATCTCTATGCAGACTCATATAATACGGATTTAACAATGCCAGGACTGATAACATTTCCCAAGTTTCCCAATGACTCCTATCAACAAGCGGATTACTATGGTGGAGTGGAAATTGGAACCGTTAAAATTGGCGGGGAACCAGTAGTATTTACCCAGAAGAACCAAGTGCTAGAAATCAAAGAATTTGGTGGACTAAAGCCAAATAAAGCAATCGGAATTGAAATTGAATTCACTGTAAGCCTCCCCTATAGTACAGAAAGACTTGGTTTTTATGATAATATTTATTCAATTACCCAATGGTATCCACTGCTTTCCAAATTTGACAGCACAACAGAATCATGGGATAAGAAACCTTATTATCAAGTAGGCGAAACCGATTTAGTTGATGCCTCAGAATATGATGTGACATTTAAATTACCAGAAAAGTTTAAAGCTGTCACAAGTGGTAACATAACAGAAATTGATGAAACAACAATTAAAAGTACCCTTAAAGCCGGGCGGAATTTTGTACTGATTGCTAGTCCAAGATATACAGTCTATGAACAAGAGTCGGGAGGCGTGCTTTTTAGGAGTGCTTATATAAATGACCTTCATGGCGAAGAAGATGGTGGAATTAAACCGGTGGAAGCAGCTAAAGTGGCATTTGCTTTTTATAAACAAAACATTGGTCCTTATCCTTACAATACATTTTCAATTGCTGAAACAGGTGTCGAAGGATTTGCAATGGAATATAGTGGTTTAATTCAAATGGGAGTTTACCAAGATCGGCAAGGGAGATTTAGCCTCCCAACAGAAGTTATTGCTCACGAGGCAGCGCATCAGTGGTGGTATAGCGCAGTAGGGAGCGACTCATTTAATGAACCCTACATTGACGAAGGCTTAACCTCTTTTACAACGGCATGGATGCTCGAATCAACATATCAAAAGCCATACAAATACAAAAAAAGCCCCGCAACATTTTCGCGAATTGATCGCAGCGTCGACAAGTACAGTGAAAACCAACTAGAATATTACACAGTAGCATATGATGGCCCAACCTTGCTCCTATTTGAACTTCAAAACCTTGTAGGACCACAAATTTTCACGAAAATCATCAAAGACTTTTACGATCAAAACAAGACAAAATTTGGCTCAAAGCTCAAATTATTACAATTAATTGAGCAGCATGCAGGCAAAGATATTAGCCAAAAATTCGAACAATTACTCGCCAAGGATGACTATAAATATGGCGAATTAACTAAGTGAAAAAGATAGGGCTATCAAAGACTTTTTGTCAAATTCACTAATGCTTAAATTAGGTGAAAAATGGAAACCGTTTTCAAAAAAGCTTGTAAAATATCTTTCCATAGATTATAATATATACTGTAACAAAAAAAATAGTTTGGAGTGGTTTACAATGATGGACAAATTAATGGTGCTAGCAAGCAAGATGAGTTCAAATAGATATCTAGGAGCAATTAGGGATGCCTTTATTTGCATCGTACCTTTAACAATTACAGCATCCTTTGCAATACTAATTAATAATGTATTTCTAGGAACGAATTTACCTTTTTCTTTAGCAAATCCGGACTACTATTCAGCAAGCATGATTGAAGTTGTGGTAAAAATAAAATTTATTTTTGACACGATAGCTTTTGGATCACTTGAAATTATGTCGCTACTTGTGGTCTTTACACTTGCATATAATTTAGCAAAGCAAAGTGAAGTTAAAAGTCCACTTGTCAATGCCGCAATCATATTTGGCGTTTTTTACTCACTTTTCCCTAAAGGTGGACTTGTGAGTGCCTATTATCAAAATCAGTGGGTAGAAGGATTTAAAGAAGCAGCAAACGCTGTGAATTTAGGTGGCTTAACAGGGGCAACAAATCTTTTTACAGCAATTATTGTGGGGATTATTTTCTCAGAATTATTAATTTGGCTACAGGGATTTGATAAGCTTAAAATAACATTGCCAGAGCAAGTGCCACCAGCGGTTGCAAATGCTTTTTCATCACTATTTCCAGCATTTTTAACAATGTTGGTGGCTGGAATAGTTGCTACAATATTCATGTTAGCTAAGCCATTTGGCTATGGTGACTTGTCAGCATTTATTAGTGGGATGTTCCAGGCACCGTTCCTTGCTTTAGCAAGAACGAATATTGGTGGTTGGGGAATTATGTTAATATACATATTTTCAGCTAATTTCCTCTGGATTTTTGGTTTACATGGGCCAAATATTCTTGCAGGGTTTTCACAACCAACACTAGGTGTACTTGCTGCAACCAACACAACAACATACGCAGCAACAGGAAATGCTTATGGTTCAGATTTAGCAGTGTTTACAGCGGGATTTGTCGACTCATATGTTCAGTTGGGTGGTTCAGGGGCAACACTTGGATTAATAATTGCCGTATTTATTGCCTCAAAAAGAGCAGATTATAAAGTTATCTGTCGACTATCATTAATGCCAGGAATTTTTGAAATTAATGAGCCAATCACATTTGGTTTACCAATTGTCTTAAATCCAATAATGGCAATTCCATTTGTTGTTGCACCTTTAGCATTGGTAATATTACCAGGACTTTTAACAACACTTGGAATACTACCTAAAATAGTAATTTCTGTTCCGTGGGTGACACCTCCAATAATAGGTGCATTCCTAGCAACAGGAGCAAATCCACTTGCAGCGTTAGTTGCACTAATTAATCTTGGAATAGCAACATTAATCTACCTCCCATTCGTCCTGATGGCAAACAGACAATATGATAAAGATGCATTAGAGGAACAAACCACAGTATAATAAAAGTCCAAAGAGGAAAGCACCAAAAGTGGTGCACCCTCTTTTTTTATGGAAAAAGATGTTGGAGTAGAGATAAATAAGCTAGACTAAATATTGAAAAAAAAGACTAAATAAGCTATAATTAATAGCATGAATAAATATGAAAAAGAGGGATTCAATGAAAATATTACTAATCATTCCTGCATATAACGAAGCTGAAAGCCTACCAAGTTTACTTGAGGAATTAAAAGAATATTCACAGTATGGAATTATCGTTGTCGATGATTGCTCTAGTGATAATACCAAAAAAATTGCAAAAGATGCTAATATCCATTGCATGTCATTGCCAATTAATTTAGGCTTAAGTGGTGCAGTGCAAGCAGGATTTATTTATGGTGTCAATAATCATTATGATATTTGCATCCAAATTGATGGTGATGGTCAGCATGTACCTAGCCAAATCGCCAAACTAGTAACCTTAATTGAAGCAGGAGCTGATATTGCGATTGGCTCAAGATTTTTAGAAAATGGCAATAAGTACGAGCAGACATTTTTTCGCGAATTGGGCGCAAAGCATATAGCGCTGATGATTCGAATTTTTTCGGGGCTTAGGTTAAGTGATCCAACAAGCGGAATGCGGGCTTTTAATCGTAAGTATTTTGAGCGGATGGCGGTTTCAACTAATAATCGACCTGAACCCGACACGATTTTGCAATTTGCCCGTGAAGGGGCAATCATTAAAGAAGTACAGGTTGACATGCGCGATCGGATGGCAGGAGAGTCGTATTTGACGATGCCAAAGGCGATTAAATATATGATTGAAAATACATTGTCATTTTTATATATTGTTGTTCAGACACGGAAAGTTAAGGGAGTGAAGTAAGATGACCGTAGTATTACAAGTTGTGCTAATTGTATTATGTATTGGGTTACTTTGTTTGATATTACATCAAATTAGTAGGTCAAGAGTGATTTTCTCGGATTTCAATTATTGGTTGATTTTTATTTTTTCTTTGCTTATTTTAGCTATTTTCCCTGGCATTGCAACAAAAATAGCGCAATTAATTGGTGTTCAAACGGTGGTTGTTGCTGTTTTCTTGGCTGTCATTTTTTTCCTGATTTTACTAACGTTGAGCGCTTTTTTTCGAATATCCATTTTAAATCGTCGATTTATTCAGCTCACACAGAAAATTGCGATTATGGAAGAGAAAATAGAAACAGATATCAAAGATACTAAAAAGTAAATAATATGGTATAATTACAGTTATAACAGAATATGAGAAAGGGGCTCAAAAAGATGTATAAACTATATAAAAGTGTCATTGTGGGTATCGATGAAGGGGATCATGGTGAAGCAATTTTGACTGCAGCAATTAGAATTGCAAAAGAAGCACAGGCGAAACTTATAATTGTAAGTTCTTTACCATTGGTGCTTGATACAAGTTATAGTTATAATTCAATTGAAGGAGGCTTTATGTCAGCTTATATTGGACCAACTGCTACAGAAATTGAATCGGCAATAAATGGGCGCAAAGACATGATCGAAAAGCTTGTAGCTAACATTACGCAGGATAAAGATATTGAGTTAAATATCATTGTCAGCTTAGAAGATCCAAAGGATTTGATTTTGGGGACAACAAAGGATTATGATGGAACACTCATTGTCTTAGGTGCTACAAGTAAGAAGTCACTAGAACGTTTTTTTGTAGGATCCGTTGCACAGTATATTGTTAACAATGCACCATCAGATGTTTTGATTATTAAATAGCGAAAAACCAGAAGAAACTACTAGTAGTTTCTTCTGGTTTTTTCTTTTGGGAGTAAGGGAGCTAGGTATTTTGCTACTCCCTTTTTTTAGCGCATATTTGCTCGCTGTAAGCGACGCTTACGTGATAATAAAATCGTGGCTGAAATTAGCGCTAATGCAGCACCAAATACTAAAAACTCTGTTGTCCGCTGCCCTGTTGATGGTAATGTTCCTTCAGTAGCGGGTGCCGATGTTGTTTCATTATTATTTGTTGTTTCAGTATTTGTGGCTGGAATTGTAATCGTTGTTAATGCTGAGCGAAGACCACTGGCATCCTGGGCCATAAAAGTAAGTGATTGTCCACTTGTTAGTGGATCACTTAATGTAATTGACCAAAATCCAGTCGGGTCAGCTTTTGTTGTAACAACTATTGGTGGAGCAACAGCCAATGTTGCTGTTTGTCCAGTTGTTGTAATTGTTGCCGTAATTGTTAGATTAGCACCAGATGTACCAGATAGTACCTTAGAACCAGATACAAGGGGATTTACTTTTGGAGCATCTGGTAATCCTTCACCAAAAGTGAAGGCTAAAGGATAGGTTCCATTATATGGCTCATGTTCAACGATAATTGGAACATCAGCACCGGAAGCATCTTTACCCGTTCTTGTATAAGTAAAACGATTCTCATTAATTTCTGTTAATTCTAAATTAGCAGCATAGCCCAACCCAAGTGAGACATGTGCTCTAACTTTATTATTGCGAATAACATCATAATAACCAAGGTCCCCCCGTGTAACGCCAGTATCCTTATTAAAGAACTCATAGCGATTTGAAGTACTATCATAGCGTGCAAGCCCTAGAAAGCCACTGTTATAAGCTGATAAATCATTTCCCGACATATCCTTAACAACAGTTCCGCTCCACC
>JBOFTV010000024.1:0-2151 GCA_051652245.1 Culicoidibacterales bacterium
ACTAAAAAGATAGAAGTATCTGGTGACAATGGCAAAGAGGCTACACCCGTTCCCATACCGAACACGGAAGTTAAGCTCTTTAGCGCTGATGGTAGTAAGCTTTGTGCTTGCGAGATGATGACGTTGCCAGGTTTTCTATTATTTTTTAATTGAGTATTATATCTGGTAGTTATAGCAAAGAGGCTACACCCGTTCCCATACCGAACACGGAAGTTAAGCTCTTTAGCGCTGATGGTAGTAAGCTTTATGCTTGCGAGATGATGACGCTGCCAGGTTATATTCTTTTTTTTTGCCTTTTTTTATGGTATAATGGTAGGTAGTTGAAATTGTAAGAGATGAGTGATTTAAATGAAGAAGATTTGGGTAGCAGGCGGTTGCTTTTGGGGTGTAGAAGCATATTTTCAGCAGTTAGAAGGTGTGCTACTTACAAGCGTTGGATATGCTCAAGGAAATACTGTTAACCCAACGTATGCAGAGGTTTGCACAGGATCAACTTATCATACAGAGACGGTTGAAATTATTTATGATGAAGAAATCATAAACCTACAAAAGATAATGGAACACACATTTAGATTTATTGACCCAACTAGCCTAAACAAACAAGGTGGAGATAGTGGACCCCAATACCGAACCGGTATATACTATGTAGTTGATTCTGAAAAAGAAGAAATCAAGGCTTTTATTGCAAAAATGCAGCTTAATTTTAAAGATAAAATTGTTGTTGAAGTTGAACCTTTGAAGAATTTTTATTTAGCTGAAGGAGATCATCAGTCATATCTAGAAAGGAATCCTAGAGGATATTGTCACATAAATCTAAACTTGGTATTACCAAACGAAATGAAGAAAAGAGGAAATGACTAGTGCTTACAATCTATTATTATAATAAATGTTCTACTTGCCGCAGCGCCATTAAATTTTTACGATTAAATAATATTTTGAGTGAAGATATTGATTATACAGAAAATATCATCACATATGATACCTTAGCAGATATTTTAACAAAAAGTGGTAGTGACGTTAAAAAAATGTTTAATACAAGTGGTATTATTTATCGAAAACTTAATCTGAAAGATAAACTCCCCAATATGACCTTAAAAGAAAAATTAGAATTATTAGCACAAAATCCAATGTTAATTAAGCGCCCATTATTAGTGATGGACGATGCTGTTTTATTTGGCTTTAAAGAATCAGAATGGATTTCAAAACTTATTATAGAGCAAAAATAGGTATCAATAGTATACCAAGAAAAGGTGAAATAAAAAATGAAATATACAGAAACAAAGTTAAAACAGTCAATTTTAGATGCCCTAGTGGCACTTGATTTTAAGGAAATGACACTAATTCAAGAATTGGGTATCCCTGAGTTACTTAAAAAGCGAAATGTAATGATGAAGGCACCAACGGGAACAGGAAAAACACATGCCTTTTTGTTGCCAATACTTGAAAATATTGATCCAGAGAACAAGCATGTCCAAGCAATCATCATGGCACCTACAAGAGAACTAGCAACGCAGATATCATTAGTTGCCCGCATGTGTATTAAGCACATGAAAGCGGATATTTCAGTAGGTTTACTTATTGGTGGTAAGGATAGAGGTCGTCTAATTGAAGCGATGACACAGTCACAGCCCCATATTATAATTGGTACACCGGGTAGACTTGAAGATATGATTGTAAAAGAAAAGAAAGTAGATATGCGCTATATTGATTATGTTGTTCTAGATGAAACTGATATGATCGTTGAAAATGGCTTTTTAGAGTCAATTGATGCAATTTTTACAATGCTGCCAGAAACAGTTACTTACGCTGTTTGTTCGGCAACAATATCACAGGAAATTCAGCAATTTATTAAGAAATATGTCAAAAATGTCGCCTTTATTGATGCCAAAAAAAGTAAGCTTGCCAATGATAAAATTGAACATTTATTACTAAGCGTTCGTGAAAATAAGAGATTAGAAAAGCTCTATGAAATCACGGAAATATTAGACCCATATATGGCTTTGATTTTTGCTAATACGAAAAAGAAAGTAATTGAAATATATGAGTTTCTTCAATCAAAAGGGATGAAAGTTGGGATGTTACACGGCGATATGAAAGCACGTGAGCGCAAGCAAATGCTTAAAAGAATGCAATTACTTGAATTTCAATATA
>JBOFTV010000025.1:0-2674 GCA_051652245.1 Culicoidibacterales bacterium
GTTGAAAAATATGCATTTGATGAATTTAAAGAACAAGCAACTAAGTTCATTGATTTTTTAACGCATACGTACGATAACGTATATTCTAAAAAAGCATACTATATCTATTTCATTGAAAAAAGAGAGCCACTTTCCAAAATAGCAGTCAATATATTTTCTAAAACTGTCAATAAATTAACGCAACACATGGACGCTAAAAACATAGAAAAAATAATTAAAACAGCAAAAATAACCGCAAAAAATATTCAAAAAGCATTAAATAAGTCAGGTCTTGCAACGAGTCCAACAAGCTTTGAAAAAACAAATTATATCTTTGGAAGGACAGAAATTCCAATCAAGGATATTGAACGTGTAAAAGAGATTCCCATTTTACACCCACATAGTGGAGCAGACTATATGATGCTCGAATATATGGATAATACTGGAGAAAAGCAAACAAGCTATGTACGTTTACTACATGCAAAATCAAATAGCTGTATAGTAGGCACATCAAATATGGCAGATTTATTGTCATCCGAAATCGATGTAAGCATATTTGTGAAATTTGATTTGATTCACTCAGAAAAATTTATCAAAGAAGCGAATGAACGATTTGAAGACTTAAAACAAAAACAAAAAAAGTTTTTTGAATCTTATGATGAGCATAACAGCACATTAGAGGAACAGATTGAAACCGTTCAAAGCCTATCTGAGCACGTCAAAGCAACACGTGAAACACAGGTGAATTACACGCTGACATTACGAATTGAAGCGCGAACAATTTTTGAGCTAAACGAACAAACAGAAAAACTAGAAACGAGAATGAATAATATTGGTATTGAATTTAATAAATTATCTTACAGACAAAAGGTTGGTTTGGATCATATTCATCCAGCCTCAGATAATAAATTGAAATATTTAAAAGCTAATATTGAAGCATTTTGCGCCTTATCTCTTTTTTCAGGGGAGGAACTGGGTGATAAGATGGGCTATCCAGTGTTACAAAATTTCTATTCAGGACAACCTGTGTTGGAATATTCTAAAAATATTATCACAGGTAAAACAGAAAACAAGGCGAAAGAGAACGCCATAACGTCACTATATATTGGTGAAACAGGGTCAGGGAAATCATTCCTGATGTTTGTTTTATCGATATATCGCCTTGTATTTGAGGGGAGACCTCAAATAAAAATAACGCCAAAAAATGATGAAAAAAACGTAGGTATATCAGCGACATGGCTTAAAGACGAATTCAAAGTTATAAACTTTGGAACCAGGGCGATTGACATTGGAGCCATGGATGCATTTATTATGTACAATGATGATGCAAAAATGGCCAAAGAAGTTGCAAGGTTGGATATCCAAGCGATGCTGGACGCAACGAGTACAAGGCATCATTACGATTTAAAGTATCTAGATCGAGCTTATGAGGCCTGCTTGATGGCAGGAGATAGACTACATATGACAAATATGTTAAAGTGGATGTCAAAAAGTCAGGATATGATAGCTCAGGGGATGGCTGAAAACCTAAATGGGATAAAGCAAACCCGACAAGGGTCACTTTTTTTCGGTGATGACAATACAGAGGTGGCTATTGATTACAAAAGTAAATATCTTGTACTCAATTTGTTTGGCATTTCAACAATTAAAAAAGAAGAATTCAATAGGCAAAACATTGAACATGTTTTATCAGAGCGTATTTTGGTACGTTGTGATAAAGTCGTTGCAGAATGGGATAACTATTGGAGCGGTGTAGGCGATATTTTAGTTGATGAAATGCGTGTGATTTCATCTTATCCTGCAGCATCAACAATGGTGAATTCGTGGAACGTGATGATGCGTTCGAGGAAAAAATTTCTTCATCTTGCATTGCAAAATATCACACAACTTTTTGGTGGATGCGAAGATGTACTAAATAACTATGCGATAGCTTATGTGGGAGCCACAAAAAGTAGCGATGAGCGGTACCAGTTAGAAAAAAACTTAAGATTACCTAAAGTACTAATCAATGATTTAGAAGCGAGAGCATCTGTTGTAAAAGGCTATGAAATAAAAGAAGAAATCTTTCCTTTTGTTTATAGTGACTACACGGGACGGTTTGGCACGGTAGAGGTTCTTGTGCCTGAAAAAGGGCTTGCCGATGACTATAATAGTAGAGATGAAGGGTAGGTTGTTGGATGAAAAGAGTGGCAAAAATCATACTGTTATTTTGTATGCTAGTAATTCAAAATAGTGTGATACAAGCAAATGAAGTAGCTATTCAAACAGAAATAGCAAAACTCGATGAAATACCATATGCGGAATTTTATCAAAAAGATGAGACAAATTTTTGTGAGCGATTACAGCTTAATCCAGAGCTTGTCAAAGACTTTAATCAATCCCTATGCGACGAATCATTGCCATTTCTTCAAGAAATGGATAAAACATCGAACCCACTCAACTATATGAGAAAATCACAAAATGAACAAACGCAGAAAATAGAGCGGAAACAGATATATAATAACCATCTAGCAAGTTATATGTCTAATCCCAAAGGTATGGAATTAAATGGAGCAGATAATTTACTGTTTTTACCATTTTTAATTGCCGATGGGCTGACATTCATTTTAACTTTTTTCCAACAAATTGCAGTAGAGAGCAATTTGATTTTCATCACATTGGTACATGGCAATTTAGTTAAGAACTTCTTTGAGTT
>JBOFTV010000026.1:0-5068 GCA_051652245.1 Culicoidibacterales bacterium
ATGAATTGGTACATGAACCAATTGCAATTTGATCAACCTTAATTCTAACTGCTGCTGGAATTGGATGGACATTATCAGGACTGTGTGGAAACGCTGCTAGTGGTGGCAGTGTATTCAAATCAACAACTAATGTTTTGTCATAAACAGCCCCCAAGTCAGCACTCCATGGTTCATAATCACCCGGTCGACCCTGCTTAGTTAGGAAATCAAGTGTTGCTTCATCACTTGGAAATACTGATGTTGTTGCCCCTAATTCTGCCCCCATATTGGTAATGGTTGCACGTTGCTCAACATCGAGTGACTTTACCCCAACACCTGTATACTCAATGACAAAACCAACGCCACCTTTAACCGTTAATTCCTTAAGGACATGTAAAATAATATCCTTGGCTGCAACCCATGGCTGCAATTCCCCAATTAATTCTACTTGATACACTTTAGGTGCTTTCAAATAATAAAGACCGCGCGCCATGCCAATTGCCACATCTAATCCACCAGCACCAATTGCTAGCATACCTAGACCACCACCGGTTGGTGTATGGCTATCAGATCCAATTAAAATCCGACCTGGTCGCCCAAATTTTTCTAGGTGCAATCGGTGGCAGATACCATTGCCTGGTTTAGAATAAATAATCCCGTGTTTAGCAGCCGATGTTTTAATAAAATCATGATCATCGGCATTCTCAAAACTTGCTTGGAGCATGTTATGATCAATGTAGGCAACCGAAACTTCCGTATTAACTTTATCAATACCCATTGCATTTAGCTGCAAGTAGGCCATTGTTCCCGTTGAATCCTGTGTGAGTGTCTGCTGCACTTGGACACAAATTTCTTCACCGGGTGCTAAAGTACCTTTCAATAAATTCTTCTGTAAAATTTTATATGTTAGTGATAATGCCATATAATATACCTCCAGTAGCATACGCTCTTGTAATTTGCCCATCTAAATTACAGCATACCATTATTTTTAGGGGAATTGGCTTCTCAATCAAAACCATGAAAATCCATTTATTTTTACTAATCAGTATACCACATCACTATATTTTTGTACATAAAAAAAACAAAAACCGCTAATTTTTCAACAAGCGGTTAATGGTAAAGCAATACTAGACAAAAAGAAAAAAAGCCAGCAAAAAAAGACCAGCAGTCAATCTGAGGTCACTGAAAAAAAGGTCCCATCGCCCCATCTGTCTGCCTATTATTAAACTATTATTAGTTAAACATGCTGATCAATTAGAATAATATTCCCATCTGGATCAACAATGCTAAAACTTGCTGGTCCCGAGAGTGTTTGATTCACATCACCAATGATTTCAATGCCCTGCTGTTGGAATTTTTGGGCGAGGATGCGGATATCTTCATAGTCTGCTAACTCCTGGTTATTTTTATCCCATCCCGGGCAAAATGTCATCATGTTTTGGTCAAACATACCTTCAAATAAGCCAATTGTTATATTATCATTTCGCATGATGATAAATTTTTGTTCTGTTGCTCCCATTACTAGGATAAACCCAATTTTTTCATAAAATGTTTTGGCTATTTCGATGTCTTTTACATTCAAACTAAGTGAAAATGCACCAATACTCATTATTTCTTCCTCCTCTTATTTATTTGTAACGCTGGACTAAACATGCTGATCAATTAAAATAACATTTCCATCTGGATCGACGAGACTAAAATATGCTGGTCCCGTTGTTGTCTGATCAATATTCCCCGTGATGTTAATTCCTTGATTTTCAAATTTTTGGGCTAAGATGCGAACATCATCATATGCCGGTAATAACTGATTTTCGCTATCCCACCCAGGACAAAATGTCAACATATTCTGTTCAAGGATCCCCTCAAATAGACCAATTGTCGTCGTGCCATTTTTCAGCGTCATCCATTTTTGCGCTGTTTGATCTTGTACGACTTCAAAACCAATTTTCTGATAAAATGCTTTTGATTTGCTAATATCTGCTACTTTTAGACTCACAGAAAACTTACCCATACTCATCTTTTATCACTCCTTTTTCACATATACACTATTATACCATATTTCTTATCTCCCTTTCAATTTTAACTCAACAGCAAAATTTAGTCTTCCTTTTTGTGTGCTTCTGATTAAAATCGTCGCTTGCCACTTGGTGTTCTTGTCATACTTGGTGTACTAACATTATCACCAAAACAACGCGCTGTCATCTGTTTAAAATATTGAATCAGCTTTCGTGCTTGCTGTGCATGCTGCTCTAACATGTCAATTGCCATGGACGTATTATTTAGCATCAATGTTGTGATTAGATGCCGCAATTGTTGGTCTATTCGTGTTAGTACATCGATGCTATACTTACAAATTTTCATCATATCTTCCATCTGCATACTTTCATAAATCGCGCTTTCGACAACTACTTTCATATACGCTGTTGTTGTCGTATACTCTTTTAAAAATGCATCGACCATCCCTGATGTTTCTTGTAATTTTTCACTCAATGGTAATACCGCTGTCAACATGTATTCAATTGCATCGGTTTGGCCATATATCTTCCCTAGCTCAATTGCTTCAAGTTTACGTGTATGTTCTTTTGGTGTTTCGATATCTTCATATTCTGGATAACCATCTGTATCATATCCTTTGATTTCTTTTTCAATTTCCAGTGTTGTCTCTGTTTCAAATTTATATATTGTATTATTATTCATTTCTAACATCGAATTAATGATATGCTTTAAATCACCAATTGGGTCAATATATTCGCGGAATTTTAATTGTATGTCGCGTAAAATTTCATGGACATTTTCCGTCATGTAGCTTGCTAATTTATTTGCTTGTATTTCAATTTGCTGGTCTCTTGCCTGCAGGAAATTAACATCACCAAAGACATCACTTTCTTCTAAGTATGCTTGAAATGTTGGC
This sequence comes from Culicoidibacterales bacterium, assembly GCA_051652245.1. Taxonomy (GTDB): domain Bacteria; phylum Bacillota_I; class Bacilli_A; order Culicoidibacterales; family Culicoidibacteraceae; genus BHER01. Next base: position 2,891 of record JBOFTV010000026.1, read on the forward strand.
GCTACCCCGAATACACTGACTATTGGTAGTTTTCCTGCTGCTAACGCTGTTTTTATGGCTTCATCTTTCTGTTGAAAGTTTTCGCCAATACACCGGGCAATCGTGGATACATCGTGAATTTTTTGTTTTGCTTGTTCAACATTTTTTTCCATGACGCTAAAGACGGCTTTTAGGGCTTGACCCATACCATCCATTAGGCCCTCACGCTTGCCTATTCCTTCAATTGCTTGCCCTACTTGTTGTTTCACTGTACCAAAAAATAGTCCCAGTTCACCCGTGCTTTCTGCCAAGCCAATCCCATGCTTCCCTCTAATAGAACAGATGTCTAAGCTTTGCTGGTTTTCGATCATTGCCAGTAAACCATTCGCAGCCTGCTTAAGTCTGCTTAGTTCACTAATAAACTCATTTGGCATCCAGCGACTTTCGCGGTATTCAAAATATTGATTTGGCCCCAGCTCAAGCTGTTGTCTAATCCAGGGGATATTAATTTCTGCTACTTCAACTAATGCTGATATATTTCGCTGTCCTTCTGAGCTATAGCGGATTAAACAATCAAAACTTTCTTCTAATCCAGCCATGACGCGACCAATTCCCATTGTTTTAAGTTGCTCAAATATCGCCTCTGTTGCTGTTTCCGCCCGCAATGTATATTTTTGGAGGTGAGTGTCATTTTTTTGTTGTGCTATACTAATATTTCCTTTAAGCGTTCCATTTAAATCATACTCGGCAATATCTTGTAAACTACTTGCTAGCTTAAAGAGGTGTTCAGGATTAATTGTAATAAGTTTACTTGTTGTTCCTCCTACTAGCACGCCTCCTGTAAAGAGGCTTTTTGCAATAAATTGTTGCGGGTCGCGAATAACTGTATAGTCAGTTACGCCATCACCATTGATATCAACATTAATTCTTGACGCTACTTTTGTCTGCTTCTTGCTCTGCTCCATTTCAAATATTATTCCCATATATTTACGTGCTTTGTCGGTATCAAAACTTTTTAAGCCGTGTCCACCAGTATAAGGAATCCAATAATTATGCGGTCGCCACTTGCCATAGTCTGCAAAACCATTCAATTGATCTTTCTCACTTACAAAATTTAAGGCAAACTCTGGTGGCTTCACACCATTTAACATGGACAACCAATTTTTACCAAAACTACTAGGAGCTCCATTGTAGATAATAACAGATAAACCTAATTCTCGTGCCATATCCAGGGCTACACCACCTCCAAGAGAATGACCCGTTAAAAGGATCATTGTGTCTGGATTTTCAGTAATTAACTGTTGTAAGTAGCCATTTGCCGTAATTGTTTGTAAATTCACGCCAAAAAGCAATCCCCCGTCTGCTGCAAAGTCTTTAACTATTTGTGGTTCTTTATCATTGGTTCCAGCAAACCCCGTGATAAGGATTTTCTTATCCACTATACCATTACCATTGGTATCTATCATATATGTAAATGTTGCTGCTGTCATCCCCGTTATATCGTCTCGCGACATGGAATGAAGGGCTAGTCCTTCCAACATTTTTTTGTATTTATCTTCACCTAGCTCACTTAAGTGCGTCCCTAAATCACTTTGTTTACTCCTTGCACCATTGACATCGTTTGCCCAATCTTCGATTACATACAATAAATCTGATATATCGAGTGTCTTATCAATAATTAATTTATTATTATCCATTTTTTGTCCTCCTTGTATTTTGCCCCGCCTTTTTGCTTATCCTGCCAAAAACAAGGCCCCGGTCATCTTTTCAATCATCCCAGTGCCTTATTTCATTCTATTCCCTCCTGATTTCATCGAAATATCTTGCTTTTCTGCTTCAAAATCAGCATTAATTGGCTTTATTTCATTAGTTTTAAGCAACACAATTTTTACCATCATAATTTAATTAATTCCCGCTTTACCCTTCACAAAATAAATAATATACTATTTTACGATAAATGTCAATTTTTTTATTTTTGTTACCTGATTTCAAGTAACACGTATATGATAATGTCTTAAGTGTTCGTACATAATAATGCAATGTTTGTAAGTTAAGAGATACTATAACCGTTTCTTGATAAAACATCCAAAAAAATCAGAAAATAGAGGGAATTGTATGATATACTTGTTTTGTTAGAAAAAACGGCATACTAAAAGAATTAGAATTGACTTAATTCTAATTTTATACTGTTGATTTAGA
>JBOFTV010000027.1:0-28458 GCA_051652245.1 Culicoidibacterales bacterium
AAAGAGATAAGTCGTATTAGTACGGGAATAAGTGAAAAAAACATAGAAATTAAAATGAACGAAGGTGGAATACTACAGTATCTCCTATTTGTGCAAATTGGTATGTGTGTAAAAGTATATAAAAAAGAGATATTTGAAAATATAAGATTCAAAGAGGGAATATTATATGAAGATTTATATTTTCAATCTGATTTATATGCAGACCTATTACAAAAACAGAAATTAAGAAGTTTCAGAACGTTAAATACCTACTTAAAAATATATAATTATCGAAAAAATGATAATAGTATCACAAGAACGCTATTTACAGAAGAAAAATATCAAGATTATTTAGAGTGCCTTTCATCATTTAAGTTAAAAACACCAGCATATTTATATGACTTTTTTGTTCTACGTGCAGAAAAACACATAAAACAGCAAACGAATGATGACGTATTTAAAAATAGAGTTAAAACATACATTGATGATAATAATGTTTCCAGATATAATGCTTTTTTTAGTATTTGGGGTGACTGGAAGCGTGCAGATGTTAAAAGACAAAAAATATTTACTTATTTAGAGCAGTCTCCAGAGTTACGTGAATATATTGAACAAAAAGAGCGTGAAACAAAAAAATTGATGGCTGAAAATAAAAAAAATGCCACTTATATAAAAAAACTAGAGAGAAATCTGCTGAAGAGACTGCACCTAAAAATAAAAAATAGTATAAAATGCGTGATAACTCGTAGTTGTAGAAATAATAATTAAGGGAAATGATTGAAGATGTGGAGAAATATTTTTAGAAGAATAAGAAACTGTAAAGCACTAAAAAAAATTAAGTCTAGACTGTTATTAAAAATGCAAAGTAATATCAAAGAAAGTGGTACCATAAATTTTTCTGTTGTAACCGCTGTTTACAATGGTGAAGAATATATTGAACGGTATTTTAAAAGTATATTGGTAGATAATAAAACATATTTAGATCGGCTGGAGTTAGTTATTGTTGATGATGGCTCGACAGATGGAACTGCAAAAATAATAAGAAAATGGAAGAATCTTTACCCGGATAATATTAGCTACATATTTCAGGTAAATCAAGGGCAATCGATGGCTAGAAAAAATGGGTTGAAAAGTGCTAAAAATCAATGGGTAACATTTATTGATAGCGATGATTTTATAGGAGAGAATTATTTTACAGAGGTAAATAAAGCAATAGTATGGAGTGGGAATAAAGGCGTTATCTCAGTAAAAACAGAATATTTTGAAGAAAGTAGTAAATTAGAATCAGATAGTCACCCATTAAAATATAGGTTTGACTATGGCTACAAATATAAAACGGTGGATTTAGCCAAAGAACCAACATTTTTTCAGCTTGCAGTTAATTGTGTCTTTATTAGGAGAGATAAATTAATAGATAGTGGTGTGGAGATGATCGACTTACGTCCACAATTTGAGGACGCATTTTTTTTATCTGAATATTTTCTAGCTACTTTGGAATATAAAATTACATTTGTGAATACATCGGTATATTATTATAGAAAAAGAGCAAACTCAAGTTCAACACTTGATATTGCTAAAAATGATGTGGTGAGATATACTGAATTATTAGAAAAGGGGTATTATAATCTATTGACTTTATTTAAAAATAGACAAGGTTTTGTTCCAATTTTCATCCAGAACTTAGTGATCTATGATTTAAGCTGGAATATAAAGGAGTTAGAGGAATCGAAGCTATTTTTGACTCACGACCAACAGCAGTATAGAGAAGAGATACTAGTAAAAATATTTCAATTAATTGATTTTTCAAATATTAAAAAATCTTGGAAGTATTTTTGGTCACTTTACCAAATAGGTATTAATCATCATTATTATAATAACCAAGGGAGCACACGAGCAGGAGCATATTATTTTTATGAGAACAATAATGATGTGATACTTGAGCTAGTTAGCTACTCTGATAACTGGGAAATCTATATCGGAGGGGTGAAATTCGTAATTAGAGAGACTGAATATACTATGTATCAAGAATATATTAATAATAGAAAGTTATGTAAAAGATTTTTTATTAAAATTCCCAAAAAAAATCAGGATAAAATTCCCGAAATCGCGCTTTATTTTTCTGGACAAAAAGTTGATGTTGCAAACTGGAAGAAAAATTTCAAACCGAAAAAATTCAATGAGAAATCTACAATTATATTTTATGATCGCCTTAATAAGGCTGATGACAATGCAGAAGTTTTATATGATTGGTTTGTTAAATATAAACCTGAGTATACAAACATCTATTTTGCTATTAATGAGGCCAGTAGTGATTTTACACGACTCAAAGAAAAGGGCGTAAATGTAGTTAATTATAGTAGTCCGGATTTTACTCAATTATATATAGATGCAGACTATATTTTGTCTTCTGGTTTTGATAAAGGAATTGAAAATATAGATGGTCTCCGCTATAATTCATTTGTATCGCGGGCAAAGTTTATCTTCCTTCAACATGGAATTATAACAGATGATTTGAGTAAATGGTTCGCGCTTAAGCGATATGATAAGATAGTTATATCAACAGATTTTGAGAAGAAGTCACTTTTATCGAAGTATACAATTTTCCCCGATCAGATAATGCAAACAGGCTTAGCTAGGTATGATAAATTAAAAAGCCAGCCACAAAAGATTATTCTGATTGCTCCTACTTGGAGACAAAAGTATAAAAACTACTCAGTGGAAGCCTTCGCAGAGACCGAATATTTTAATGAAATAAAAAATGGACTGCTAGATACACGAACAAATGATTTTTTACGTGTAAATGGCTATAAAATAAAACTGTTATTACATCCTGAAGTTAGCAAATATAGAGAATTATTTACTGAGATGATGAATCCAAATATAATGGTATTAAACACCTTTGATATTTCCTATCAAGAAGAAATATCTAGAGCAAGTATTATGGTAACGGATTACTCTTCGGTAGTGCTTGATTTTGCATATCTCCAGAAGCCAATAATTTATTTTCAAAAAAATCCAAAAGAATTTTTTAGATATCATTTATATACGGAAGATTTAGATTATAGGAAGGATGGCCTTGGAGTGGTTGTATCTGGTTATGATGAATTATTAGAAACAATTTTATTGCTCATTAATAATGATTGTAGACAACCTGCTCTTTATGAGAAACGAGTAGATAAATTTTATAAATATAGGGATAAATATAATTGCGCACGAATATTTGACGAATTAGAAAAGATGTAGCGTAAAGAGTTCACAATGGGCTGCGAAGAAAAACAAGCAAAATTATTATGAGGTGTTCAAAAAATCATTCTCACAAAACATCGTATTGGAGCCAAGAACTTGATGTCTTGGTTCTATTTCTGCTGACTGGTTAGAACAAAAATTCTTGAAAAATAAAATGGCGCAATAACTTCTTGAACATTTATCCATATATATGATACAATATTTTTATATTTTACATTTTATAAAAAGAAGGAGAACAATTATGAAGAAAATTTTGATATCTAGTATAGTAACACTGATGTTGTTGGGAAGTATAGTAGGAATTCCTGTATCTGCTGAAGATAACTTAGTAGATAGTGGTTTGTCGACTCAATCATTCAAAGATTTTGCACCAGATAAAATAGAAGAAGAAGTTTTAATGGAGGAAAATAACACCATAAAAGTAGAATTGGAAGATTCCTCAGATAAAGAACCCGATTTGTATATTGATGAAGATGGAGCTATCACACTGGGTGCTGAAGAAAACAAAGTCTCTACTTTTGCTGTGGATAACCGTGTAAAAATAACGGATACGACTCAATATCCTTATTCGGCAGTTGCAAGATTAGCAACGCAGTGGGAACTAAGAAGTGATCTTGGAAGGAAACTTACTGTGGGCGGTTCGTGTTCTGGAACCGTTATTGAAAAAGACAGTGTTTTGACGGCTGCACATTGTTTGGTTTTGGAGTTTGGTGAGTTCTCATACAAGGGTGAAATTTATAGGCTAGTATCCAATCTTCCATCAGTAGTTAGCGTTTATCCAGGCGGCAACGGTCCTAATGAGTTTCCTTTAGGGAAGCATGAGGTACGTACATTTTATATTAGTAAATCATTTATTTTAAAAGATGACTCTAAAGGCGATTCTTATGATTATGAATACGATCATGCAGTAATGAAATTACGTGAGCCAGTTAGTGGTAATGTGGGAATAATGAAAGTTGTAAACACACATCCTTTATATGCATATTCTGCGGGATATCCAGGAGAAAAAAAGAGCTACATGTATAAGACAGAAGGAAAATTTATAGGTCAGCATCAGAGTGATTTGTATTATGAAATGGATGCTACTCGTGGGCAAAGTGGTAGTCCGGTTTTTAATGAAAATAATGAAGTTTTTGGAGTTATGTCTCGAAGTACTCATGCAGATTCTGGGGAATTTGATGGTAAGGAAGAAGTAAATAAGCCACTAGGTGTGGTAACTAGCCTAAAAGATACAAAATATGATGACGTAATAAAATGGACTTATTGTGGAGCTGAATACAGTGGTTGCAAAATTAAAGAAGGGAATCTTATTTATTTCATGAATGGGGACGGCACGATTAAGTACGCTAACGAGTATAGTGGAGTGACTAAGACTAGAGTTTATACTTACTATCTAAGTACAAAATATGATGGTAACCATCGGAATCACGTTCAATTTGAGTATGCACTCAATGACAAAAATGAAATAACATCAGCAAAGCGAAAACAAAACAATTCTAATAGAGTGACGATGATATATAATTTCTATCCGAATACGAAATATGATAGTAACCGTTGGAATCACGTAAAATTTGAATACTATATGACGGCACAACAGAATATAGATTTTGCATTGAGATATAGCGATAATTCAAAGACTGCAACGATAAAGTACATCTTTCAAGAAAACATAAAATATGATAGTAACCGCTGGAATAATGTGAAAACAACAATTAAAATATAAGGAGGCCGAACTAAAAATAGAAATGTGGGTACCTGAGGTGGTATAATCCTGAGTTTATCAGCAAAAAAAGATAAAAACGTCATAAGCCCTTGTTACGAAAGGCTTTATGACGTTTTTTAGTTATTTTTAACTGTTGTACTCCAGTTTTTCCCATAGTGGACTAATTGCTCGTGGGTAACAATGCCTTTAGTCCACTCAATTCCTAAGAGGTGATTGAGTGTTCACAGATTACTTATCTGCCTGGACGCGATAAAATCCATTGGGGAGCATATTCGCCGTGGCGCTATTTAGTGCACGGATAAGAACTGCAGGGCTGTGATCCCACTTTATTTTGTGTTGGACAATTCGGATAATTACTAGTGCCAGAAAGCATGTTAAAAAATGGACTTCAATATGCTCTTTCTTTTAGACAAATACCGGTCTTGCAGCAAATTCTGTTTTTTTTACGTGGAAGCAGTTTTCTATTTTTGATAGCTGTTTGTATTGGCATAACATATCCTCATCACTCATCAGGGGTTCCCTTGTTACAAGTACATTTATTCCATCAAACTGCTCATCAAAGGCAACATCAGCTGCATTTAAGCTAATTAATGGACTAAAAGCAATGCGCTCTCCTGTTTGTTCATCAATTGTATAGAGTGAAAGATATTTCTTACCACCTTTTTTACAGGTTTGACGAAAGATTTCGGCGTTTGTCAATTTGCTTGCATATTCTAGTGCTCCATCACGCAACTATCCTATCAGACTGGGGATAACTTAGTATATGCTAGACTACCAATTAAAAATGAAGCAGATAAAAAAGTAACAGACGGACTTCCTTCAAAGGAAATTATCTAAGTCAAATTGAATTTACAAACAATAAAATAATAGGTGGAGTAACGTATCCACATAATAATCTCTCTAGTCATATAAGTGTTTTTTTTATTTTATAAATTACATTTGGCGTGGTTGCTGGATTGGAAATTAGCAATAATATTTTTAACAACCAGTTTCAAAAGAGGGAGGCTAGGATATTTAGTAATAGTACCTTTAATCAACTAAATATTATTAAATCCAAGAAACGTCGATACCCGCTAAAGTAGACAACATAATTCCCCCAAAAACATACGTGCAAAACCCCACCAAATCTAGTATAATAGATATTATAACCGATTTGAAAGGAGCACATGAAAATGGCTAAAAAAAGTATTAAAAACCTCCAATTAGAAAATAAAAAAGTATTAGTACGTGTAGATTTCAACGTACCAATGAAAGACGGGGTAATAACGGATGCAAACCGTATCGTTGAAGCTCTACCGACAATTAAATATATCATTGAAAACAACGGAAAAGCAATCCTATTCTCACATCTAGGAAAAGTAAAAGCGGAGTCAGACAAAGCCGCTAAATCACTAGCACCAGTTGCTAAAAAACTTGAAGAATTACTAGGGAAACCAGTGAAATTCATCGCTCAAACACGTGGTGCAGAGCTAGAAGAGGCGATAAATAACCTCGAAAATGGTGAAGTTCTTGTTTTTGAAAACACGCGTTTTGAAGATATTGATGGTAAAAAGGAATCAGGAAATGACCCAGAGCTAGGGGCGTATTGGGCATCTCTAGGTGATGTTTTTGTTAATGATGCATTTGGAACAGCACATCGTGCCCATGCCTCAAATAAGGGGATTGCAAGTCACCTTGAAACAGCAGCAGGTTTTCTTCTCCAAAAAGAGATTGAGTTTATTGGGGGAGCGGTTGATCAACCACAGAGACCATTTATTGCAATTTTAGGTGGAGCAAAAGTTTCAGATAAAATTGGTGTTATCGAAAACCTACTTGAAAAAGCTGACAAAGTTATTGTTGGTGGTGGGATGATGTTTACTTTCTTAAAGGCCCAAGGTAAAAATATTGGTTCTTCACTAGTTGAGGAAGATAAAGTTGCATTAGCAAAATCATTGCTCGAAAAAGCAAACGGAAAGTTAATTTTACCAATTGACACAGTAGTTGTTGAATCATTTAGCAATGATGTTCCTTTTGAAGTTGTTTCTGTTGATAATATTGCTAATAATGTTATGGGATTGGATATCGGTCCAGCGTCAATTGAGATGTTTACTAAAACATTAGCAGGTGCGAAGACAGTTGTCTGGAATGGTCCAATGGGTGTCTTTGAGATGTCGAATTTTGCCAATGGAACAATTGGTGTTTGTGAAGCAATCGCTAATCTAACGGATGCTAAAACAATCATTGGTGGAGGAGACTCAGCGGCAGCAGCTATTCAATTAGGCTTTGCTGATAAGTTTTCACATATTTCAACAGGTGGTGGAGCATCACTTGAGTATCTTGAAGGCAAAGAGCTTCCAGGTGTTGAGTGTGTCGACAATATCTAATCATTTTACAAAAAAAGGGCTGAGAAGCTCTTTTTTTTGCTAAAATAGAAAGTTGTGTGTGTTTATGATTACAATTTTATGTAGTGGTTCACGGGGCGATATTCAACCCTATATTGCTCTGGCCCAAGGTTTGCAAAGGCAAGGTGAGCCCGTTCAAATTGTTGCCGGGAGTAGTTTTACAGCTTTTATTACAGCTTATGGGATTGCCATTAAGCCACTTTCGCTGGATATGGAGACTATTGATATTGATCCGAAGATGCTTGAGGCTGCAAGAACCTCAGATAATCCCCTGAAAATGCTCTTGACATTTAATAAGATGAAGAAGTATGCTGCTTTTATGGCGGAGGAGATGTTTGATGCTTGTGCCGGGAGTGAGCTGATTATTTATCATCCGGGCTGTACAATTGGCTACTTTGCAGCACAGTATATGGACATTAAAGCAGTTTGTGCAACGCCTTTTCCTTTGCACAAGACTAAGGGGTTTGCTTCGGTTATTGCCTATGGTCGCTATAAAATGCTGCCAATTGGCTTGAGTTATACGTTGGTGCAGAAGATGCTGTGGATGGCTTCAAAAACGGGAGTGGATTTAGTGCTGAAGCAGAAATTTCCCGGGAAATCAGCAAAATTGAAAGCACCTTATCAAAATCTTAATAGTAGGCACCACGCGGTGGTTTCCTGTAGTAATTTTGTGTTTAACCGACCAGCTGACTGGTCAGCAGAAATTTATCAAGGAGGCTATTGGTTTGTTGCGGAAAATGAGGTCTATGAACCACCAGAAAGCGTGGTAAAGTTTCTTAATAATGGAGTAAAACCAATTTATTTTGGCTTTGGCAGTGTTTTTCAAAGCGATCAACAAGCAGCATTGCTTGAAATCATTATCACAGCAATGGAGCGGACAAATAATCGGGCAATAATTGGGGGAATGGATATTACAACGACGTTGCCAAAAACGATGTTAGCAATTGCTAACATTGAGCATACTTGGTTATTTAAGCATGTTAAGGCAGTCTGCCATCATGGTGGTGCGGGAACAACAGCGGCAGGATTTAGTGCAGGTGTGCCAAGTATTATTGTCCCGTTTAGCAATGACCAATTTGCCTGGGCCCATAGGGCTTTTGAAATCGGTGTAGCCGCACAACCGATTTATCGTAAAAATTTATCAGTGGCAACATTAATTTCGGCGATAGTAGAAATAAACAATCCTATAATCGCTGAAAATGCTAAAAAATTAGCAGAAAATATGGCGACGGAACAAGGTGCAACGGGTGCAGCGAGGGTAATTATTGAAATGCTGAGTCGAACATAAAAAAAAACTGGGTACACGTCAAATACGTACTCAGTTTTTTTGCCTAATAGGTCATGGACGCTAAAATTAGGCCTCGACCTCAAGGTAATATTTTGCTAAGACAACTAACTCTTCATCTAATTCATAAACAATTGGTTGGCCAGTAGGAATTTCAATGGCTAAAATATCATCATCAGAAATGACATCTAAATATTTAATTAAGGCCCGTAAACTATTGCCATGGGCAACAACTAAAACATCTTTCCCTGATTTTAAAGCAAGTGAAATTTCATCCTCCCAAAAAGGGATAACGCGTTCCAGCGTCAACTTAAGACTCTCCCCCACGGGTAAAACACGTTTATCTAGCATCTGATAGCGTTTATCAAAAAGTGGATGTAGTGGATTATCTAAGCTTAAAAGTGGTGGTAAGACATCATAACTCCGCCGCCAAATTAGCACTTGTTGCTCCCCATAGAGTTTTGCTGTTTCCTCTTTATTTTTTCCCTGTAAATCGCCATAATGCCGCTCATTTAAACGCCAGGATTTAATTGTTGGTAAATAGCGAAGCTTAAGTTCTCCTAAAACTAAATCGAGGGTATCATTTGCTCTTAATAGTAAGGAACTGTAGCTAATATCAAAGCTAAACCCCTTTGCTAATAACAGTTTCCCAGCCGCAATTGCCTCAAGTTTCCCCGTTTGTGATAGCGGGACATCAACCCATCCCGTAAACAAATTTTCCTGATTCCAAACACTCTGACCATGTCTAATTAAGACTAACTTCATAATAAAACCCCTTTCACAGATAATAATATTATATCATAATCCGTCCTTAAAAGTTACCAAAGCGTTCTTTACAATTGCTAATGACTGTTCAAAGTTTAGTTCTTCGGCTGAATTAAGCACTGGTAAAACAAGCGAAATGATCCCCTCCTTTGTCAATTTAGCAGGTAATCCGATATAACAATTAGAGCGCAGATCAAAAACACAAAGCGGCAAAATAACCGGTTCATTAGTAAACAAAGCTTGAACAATCCGCAAAGCTGTGGCCGCAATGCCAAAACAGGTATGATTTTTACCAATAATAATATCCCAGCCAGTATTTCTAATAGTATCTTCAAGAACCGCAAGATTTCCAGCTAAGGCGAGCTCTTTATTTATTTGCGTAAGGGGAAAACTATTAATGCTAACAGTCGACCAAGCAACAAATTGAGAATTTCCATGCTCACCTAAAACATAACCCGAAACATCCCGGGGGGCAACGCCAAAAGCAGTTGCAACAATCCGCCGCATGCGAGCTGTATCCAAGGCAGTCCCCGTCCCAAAAACGCGGTGTGGCGGTAATTTTGTCACTTCCTGAATAAGTGCCGTAATGACATCGCAAGGATTAGTAATATTCATAATAATCCCAGCAAATCCGGCAGCCATAATTTGGGGGAAAAGCCTAGTTACCGCGGCCCCACTAATAGCTAGTTCTTCTAGTCGATCTTCTTCAAGGACACCATCAGGCCCAAGACAATTAATCAATAAATCGGCACCCGCTAGCTCCATAACCGAATCAGTGGCACCAACCTTGGTAAAATGCGTCGTACACGCCAGCATATCAGAAATATCAATAGCCTGTGCAACCGCCTTAGGTAAATTACAATCAAACAAAATTAACTCATCACAAAGACCCGCAAGAACCAGTGCATTAGCAACAGCTCCACCAACATTTCCAAGCCCAACAATGCCCACAACTCGTGTCATAAAAATCCCAACTTTCTTTAAAAATTATAAAAAAAAGGCAAAATGCCTTCACGTTAGCGTCGTTTTCCAAAAATCCGTAGTAAAAATAAAAACATATTAATGAAGTCTAAATAAAGTGTCAAAGCACCATATAAAGCAAGTTTTCGCCCACTTTCATCGTGGATATTCAAGTCATTTTGTAAGACCATATGACGTAATTTATTCGTATCATAAACGGTTAACCCGGCAAAAATTAAAACGCCAACGATATTAATTGCAAAGGAAAGTGCGCTTGTACGAATAAAAAATGATAAGATTAGAGCAAACATCAAACCACATAATGCCATATAAAGAAATTTACCAACAGCACTCAAATCGCGATTAGTCACCATCCCATAAAGACTCAATGAGGCAAAACTTCCTGCTGAGACCAAAAACGTGCCAAAAATCGAGCCGAGTTCAAACACCATAAAGATACCTGAAAGCGTCAAGCCGGTAATAAAACTATAGAGCATAAAATAAGTAGCAACGGTCATAAATGAAGCCTTTTTCATTGCTGATTGAATTAAAAAGACGAGTCCAATTTGAGCAATAAAAAACAAAAAATAAAGACGATAGACAAGGGATAATAAAGCAACATTCTGACCAACAAAAAATGAGGTAGCTGCTGTAATTAATAAGCCCACGGCCATCCATAAATAAGTAAATTTGAAAAATGCGGCTAATTGCGTTTCGCTTTTAACCCCTGCTGCACTATAAGCTGAAAAGTTATCCATAAAATCTTCCTTCTTTCTTAAATATATTTTTAATAAAACATATACGTACATTGTACCGCTATTACAATTGATAATCAATATTTAAGGCACAAAAATCGCGAAAAAAAAGCGGATACGCTTTCATGAGAAAAAAGGTTGCATAAAATAAAATTCTACAATATAATTAAAGTAGACAATGAAATATAACTAATATAGCGTAGGGAATATGGTCCTACAGTTTCTACCGAACAACCATTGTAAATGTTCGACTATTAGTTTTAAAATATCTTGAATTTTTCGTTTGAGATACCTTTTGAAATTGATAGAATTTAGGCTGGGTAGAGCAATTTAACCAGTCTTTTTTTTATTTTATTGTACTAAAATTAGAAGTTATGGAAGAAGGATGCAAAATGTTTGAAAAATATTTTAAGTTAACGGAAAATGGAACAACAATTTCAACAGAAATTATCGCGGGGGCAACGACGTTTTTTACGATGGCCTATATTCTCTTTGTGAATCCAGCAATTTTGTCATTGACTGGAATGCCAACGCAAGCGGTGTTTTTAGCAACAATTATTTCAGCTGCGGTGGGAACGTTAATTATGGGGCTATTTGCTAACGTCCCTTATGCCCAAGCTCCCGGAATGGGACTAAATGCCTTCTTTACTTATACAGTTTGCTTTGCCCTTGGCTTTTCCTGGCAAGAGGGACTTGCTTTGGTCTTCTTATGTGGTTTGATTAATATTTTAATTACGGTAACAAAATTACGAAAAGTTATCATTAAAGCAATTCCTGAAAGCCTGCAACATGCAATTGGTGGCGGAATTGGTTTGTTTATTGCCTATGTCGGACTTAAAAGTGCAAATCTGTTACAATTTGTTTCCGAACCAAGTTCAATTACAGCAATTAATGGCTCGCCCTTTAGTAAAAATGGAAGCTATAGTGACATTAGTAACATTGTTAGTAATGGGGGCATTATTCCCGAGATGGTCAAATTTGCCAACCCGACAACGATATTGGCAGTAGTGGGGCTTATTTTGACGGTGATTTTACTGCTCAAGCAGGTTAAAGGGGCCATTATAATTGTCATTATCACAATTACATTACTAGCAATTCCACTAGGTGTCGTAGACATTTCAACGGTAAATTTCTCTTTTGCCACACTTGGAACAGCATTTGGGGAACTGGGAGTTACGTTTGGAGCCGCATTTGGGCCGCTAGGATTTGGTTCACTACTAAGTAATCCAGCTAAATTCCCGTTAATTATCATGACGGTTTTTGCCTTTAGTTTATCGGATACATTTGATACAATTGGCACATTTATTGGTACCGGAAGAAAAACGGGTATTTTTAATCAAGAAGATGAAATTGCCTTAGAAAACGGAACCGGCTTTAAATCAAAGATGGATCGCGCACTCTTTGCCGATGCCATTGCAACATCAATTGGTGCTATTGTTGGAACATCTAATACAACAACATTCGTAGAAAGTGCTGCGGGAATTGGTGTTGGCGGTAGAACGGGCTTAACAAGTGTAGTGACGGCAATATTATTTTTAGCTTCGGCCTTTGCGGCCCCAATTGTTGGCATTGTACCTGCTGTGGCAACGGCTCCCGCCTTAATTGTTGTTGGAATTATGATGCTTGGCTCTTTTGCCCAAATAAAGTGGCACAATTTAGCGGAGGCTGTACCGGCCTTTTTTGCCTCGGTGTTTATGGCGTTTTCTTATAATATTTCGTACGGAATTGCCACGGGATTTATCTTTTACTGTATTATAAAGGTGATTAAAGGCGAGGGGAAAACTGTTCATCCGGTACTTTATCTAGTTTCATTTCTGTTTGTGCTAAACTTTGCCGTGCTTGCAATTCTAACATAACTACTTGAAAAAAATGTTAAAATCGGTATAATTAATAGAGCAATAAACAAGTTAAAAACAGAAGAAGGAGAAGATGTTAGATGAGTATTATTCCAAATTGTCCAGTATGTCAAAGCGCTTACGCCTATGAAGACCGCAATATGTATGTTTGTCCAGAATGTGGCAATGAGTGGAGTAACAATTCTCCTAGTAGCGACGACGTTAAAATTATTAAAGATGCCAATGGGAATAAGCTTTCTGATGGCGATACGGTAACCGTTATCAAAGATTTGAAAGTTAAGGGAAGTTCACTTGTTGTTAAGCAAGGAACCAAAGTAAAGAGTATTCGCTTAGTGGATGGTGACCACGATATTGATTGTAAAATCGATGGCATTGGAGCAATGAAATTAAAATCAGAATTTGTTAAGAAAATTTAGTGGAGCCCACGCAGAAGGAGGAGAATTATGAAATCATTAAGAGCAATCAGTATAGTTGGAGCGATCAGTTGCAGTATTTATGCCGCGGTTAGCGTCTTCGCGGTGAAGTGGTCGGCGGAAATTTTAGGCTGGAATTTGAATGCTAGATCACCAGAAGAATTTATGACAGGGTTGCCCAGCGATAGAATGACGGCGGTGAGGGAGCTAATGATCTTAGAGCTAATTATCGCACTATTAGCGATTGCTTTGTTCATCGTCGGTGTTGTGGTAATTGTTAAAAACAGTATAGTAAGGCAAAAATCAAAAGCCCGGTCATGGGGATTAACAGCAGGTATTATGACAGTAGCGGGATTTTCTGGTGGTTGGATTCAGTTTGTTAATGTGTTATATGTACTACTAACACTGGGGTTTTATATTGCATCCGCCAGGGGATATCAAAAATTAATCAATCAGGAAACAGCGGAGTTATAGCGTGGAAATAACGGTGGATTGCTGTAAAATCATCTTTTATCGAGATAATTTTACAGCAATCCTTTTTTTAAAGAAAAAGTAAAGCATAAACATTGCAGGACGGAAATAACTGTGATATAGTAACACACAATATCCATAAGAGAAAGAGGGCTATATAATGATTATTACAAATATGCTAGATTTAATTGGTAATACGCCATTAGTCAAGTTGGGGAATATTTTTCCAACGAGTGATCATGCTGATATTTATCTTAAGCTAGAGGGCTTTAATGTTGGTGGAAGTGTTAAAGATCGGGCTGCACTTGGCATGATTGAAGAGGCGGAGCAAAGTGGGATCCTTAAAAAGGGGATGGTGATTATTGAACCAACCAGCGGTAATACCGGGATTTCACTTAGTATGATTGCAGCAGTTAAGGGGTATGAGATCGTTTTGACAATGCCGGAGACGATGAGTGTTGAGCGTCGAAGTATTCTGACAGCTTATGGGGCAAAATTAATTTTGACTGATGGCGCTTTAGGAATGAAAGGTGCTATTGCTAAGGCGACAGAATTGGTCCAAACAGAGCAAAATTATATTATGCTCCAGCAGTTTGTGAATAAAGCTAATCCCCATAAACATTTTAGTTCAACAGGTGTTGAAATTTATCAAGATTTACCAACTTTAAGTGCTTTTGTTGCAGGCGTTGGGACTGCGGGGACGATTACTGGTGTGGGCGGCTATTTAAAGCAGCAAAATAAGGACATTAAAATCTATGCAATTGAGCCAAAGGCCTCACCCGTTATTAGTGAAGGAAGCCCCGGCAAGCATAAAATTCAGGGCATTGGTGCTGGTTTTATTCCTCAAAATTATGATGCAAGTCTAATTGATGGTGTTTATACCGTAACTGACGAAGAGGCAATTAGCTATGCACAATTACTGGCCAAAAAGCATGGGTTGTTTGTTGGTATTTCCACGGGGGCAAATGTTGCTATTGCTTATAAAATAGCTCAGGAATTAGGACAAGGAAAACAAATAGTAACGATTGCACCTGATGGGGGCGAAAAATATCTGTCAACCGACCTAGTAAAATATTAAGTAAAAAAGAGGTGATATTGATGTTTTCATGGCTGAATAAGGAATTAGATTACATCGTCAAAAATGAGCCTACAGCGCGAAGTAAGTGGACTGTTTTGATGCTGTACCCATCAATTCATGCAAGATTAACACATAAAATTAGTCACTATCTCTACACAAGAAAGCATTTCTATGTGGCGCGCTTTTTATCACAGCGATCACGACATAAAACGGGGATTGAAATTCATCCGGGAGCAATTATTGGTGATTATTGTTTTATGGACCATGGTATGGGCATTGTTATTGGTGAAACGGCTATTATTGGCAATAATGTAACTATTTATCATGGTGTGACCTTAGGAGCTAACCGCAATACAACGCAAAAGCGTCATCCAACCATTGGCAATAATGTGCTAATTGGTGCAGGAGCCAAAATAATTGGTAATATTACAGTTGGTGATAATGTTAAAATTGGGTCTAATGCTGTTGTCACACGCAACGTCCGGGCCAATACAACAATTATTGGGGCAAAGCAGATGTACTTGAATAAAGAGGAGAGCATTGAATATATGATTTGAGAGAAAGCCGGTTAGCGGCTTTTTTTTGCGAGAGGAGTTGAAATTTTTTTTCATGAAAACGCTATCACAAAAATGAGCAAAGTGTGATATAATAGATATATACAAAAAATAACAACTGTATATACTAGGAGAAAAAGGAAGTGTTTTTATGGCAAAAAAAGAAATGCTAGCAATGCTACTTGCTGGAGGGCAAGGTTCAAGATTACGTAATTTAACAGAAAAAGTGGCAAAACCTGCGGTCCCGTTTGGGGGGAGATATCGGATTATCGATTTTACGTTAAGCAACTGTACAAATTCAGGCATTGATACTGTTGGGGTATTAACGCAGTATCGACCATTTGAGTTAAATGCTCATATTGGAACAGGTGCTGCATGGGATTTAGATAGGACATATGGTGGTGTCTACACGCTACCGCCTTATATGGATGAAAATAAGGGTAATTGGTATGAAGGAACGGCTCATGCAATTTACCAAAACTATGCTTTTATTGAAAAATTTGATCCGGAATATATTTTAGTCTTATCGGGGGATCATATTTATAAGATGAACTATCAGAAAATGCTAACATTCCACAAAAAGCAGGAGGCTGATTGTACGATTGCTGTAATTGAGGTACCCTGGAAAGATGCTTCACGCTTTGGAATTTTAAACACGGATGAAGCGTATCGCATTGAAGAATTTGAGGAAAAACCCGAAAATCCACGGAGTAATCTAGCTTCGATGGGAATTTATATTTTTAATTGGAAAGCATTGAAAAAGGCGTATAAAGATATGTTAGATGCGGGTAAGAGTATCGAAGATTTTGGGCAAAATATCATTCCTGAATTCCTCCAAACACGCAAAAAACTCTATGCATATCCCTTTAAAGGTTACTGGAAAGATGTTGGAACAGTGGAGAGTTATTGGGAGGCAAATTTAGAGATTATTGATCCCCATCATCCATTAGATTTAAGTGATCGGAGTTGGATTGTTTATTCGGAAACACTAACCTATCCACCGCAATACACAGGGCCAAATGGAAAAATGAAAAATTCCTTAGGCATTGATGGCTGTCAGGTCTATGGTCGTGTGGAAAATTCAGTATTATTTCCGGGAGCAATTATTGAAGAGGGTGCTATTGTTAAGAATTCAGTTATCATGGGTGGTGCCAGAATTTCAAAGGATGCTATTGTGGAAAAGACGGTTGTGGGTGAGGGCGCAGTCGTAGCTGAAGGCTGTGTTATTGGCTCAAATAGTTCAGAAGAGGTCGAATTATTCGTTAAAACAGATGAGGAGGAAAAACAATGCTAACAAATGTTGTAGGAATAATATTAACAGAAACAAGTGAAATGGATTTAGGGGCATTAACAAAAAGCAAGCCATTTGCTACAGTCCAAATTGGTGGTCGCTTTCGGATGGTTGATTTCATCTTGTCAAACTTAACAAATGCAGGTGTTGATGATATTGGCTACTTTGCGGAGGAGCCAAGTCAGTCACTGATGCGCCATCTTCAAGATCGCCGTGTTTGGAATTTAAATAGTAAAAATGGTGGGTTGAATGTGCTTTTTCAGAATACAAAAGAAGTGGGTTACACTAATTCAGAAATTGCTCATTTACAATATGTGCTCACCGAATTAGATGTAATCAAAGACAAAGAGTATGTCATTGTTTGTAATAATATGAATTATATTTTCAATTATGATTTTAAAGAATTGATTTTAAAGGCAATTAAAAAGGAAGTCGACATTGTGGGCTTATATAAGAAGATGCCCTCACAGCAGGTTGGCAATGCAGCAACGCCAATTTTTCATGGGAAAGATGGTTTTGTGCATCAATCAGCAATGAATACGGGAGCTCTAGAAGAAATTAATGTTGATTTAGGTGTCTATGCGATGCGTGTGGGCTTATTTAAAAAGATTGTCCAAGATGCTGTTGGCTTTAAAACGACACAAACGTTCCAAGGTGCGCTTGTGCAGAAATTTTCTGAGTTGTCAATGTATGCTAATGAGTTTACCGGATATGTGGGGTTAATTAATACGACTAAGGATTATTTTGATGTGTCCTTAGATATGCTCAAACCCGAAGTATCAAAAGAGCTATTTTATGGACCAAATCGTGTACTAACACGATCACGTGATGAGGCATCAACATTTTATGGGAGCGAAGCAGACGTTAGTAATTCGATGATTTCAAGTGGCTGTTCGATTGAGGGGAAGGTGGCTAATAGTATTATTTCCCGCAGATCCCATATTGAAAAAGATGCTGTTGTTGAAAATTGTATTATCTTAAACAACACAGTCATCAAGCGGGGGACAAAAATCAAGAATATGATTATCAGTAAAGAGGTTACGATTTCACGTAATACAGAATTATCAGGTACAATTAAGTCACCTTATGTAATTCCTGAAAAAACAAAAATATAAGGAGGAAATTCAGGTGAAAATTTTATTCGTAGCTAGTGAAGCAAATCCCTTTATTAAAACCGGAGGGCTTGGCGATGTTTTAGGTGCTTTACCAAAAGCACTGCAAATGGCAGGGCATGATATTCATATTGTTCTGCCAAAGTACCGCCAAATTAGCCAACAATATGGGAGTCAATTATCATTTAATTCAAGTTTTAGTGTCAGTGTTGGCTGGCGACATCAAGGTGCTGGTGTTTATTATTTAGCCTTAGAGGGGATTCATTATTATTTTATTGAAAATAATCACTATTTCGACCGTGATAATGTGTATGGCTATTTTGATGATGCTGAGCGTTTCGCCTTTTTTTCCAAAGCTACGGTTGCTTTTATGGTGGAGCATAGTTTATATCCGGATGTTCTTCATTTAAATGATTGGCAGACGGGGATGATTGCGCCAATTATGAAAAGGATGTATAGTTGGCATCAGCACTTGAAGCGGGTGAAAATTATGTATACAATTCATAATTTACAGTACCAAGGTGTCTTTGATATTGCGGTCTATGAGCAGTTATTTAGCTTTTATGGGGATGATACGACATTACACACGATGGAGGCGTATGGGGCGACTAATTTTATGAAATCGGGCTGTTATTTTGCGGATTTCATTACAACTGTTAGCCCAACATATGCTCAAGAAATTCAAACGACGAGTTATGGTGAACGCTTGGATGGTGTGATGCGTGAGCTGAACTACAAAATTGAGGGAATTGTTAATGGAATTGACACGCTGTCGTATAATCCGGCAACAGATGCCAATTTGGTCAAGCCTTTTGATGGTAAAACTGTCAATAAACATAAGCAAGCAAACAAAAAGGCACTCCAACAACTCTTTAACCTGCCCCTTAAAAAGGATACGCCTTTAATTGGTGTAGTTGGTCGCTTAGCGGATCAAAAAGGGTTTGATTTAATTGTAGCTGTGATGGCGCGGATTGTTGATATGGGGGCGCAAGTTGTGTTACTAGGAACGGGAGAGCCTCATCTAGAACAGCAGTTTATTGCTTTGATGCACCAGTTCCCTAAAAATGTGAGCGTTAATATTGCTTTTGATGATAGCATTGCTCGTAAGATATATGCGGGGAGCGATTTCTTTTTGATGCCTTCGCGCTTTGAGCCATGTGGCATTGGCCAATTACTGGCAATGCAGTATGGCACTATTCCAATTGTGCGAGCAACAGGGGGGCTAAAAGACACGGTTCAACCATATAATTTCAAAACGAAAAAGGGAAAAGGCTTTGATTTTGTTATGTATGAAAGCAATGACTTCTTTGATGCGATATCACGGGCGCTAGCACTGTATGAAAATCAAAAAGCTGATTTTGCAGCATTGCGCGAAACAATCATCAACGATGACTATTCATGGACACAATCAGCCCAAAAGTATTTAAAATGTTATAAAAAAATGCAGAAATAATATTCGCCAAATCATTCGAATAATGAGAAAAAGGCATCAAAGTGCCTTTTTATTTAACGTAAAATGAGGTATAGTATACTGTAGAGATAATCGTAATAAAGGAGTTTTTAAACAATGAATACATGGAAACAAACATATGAAAAATGGGAGCAATTTGCTCAACTTGACAAGAGCTTAAAAGCAGAATTAGCAACACTTACAGAACCACAGCGCGAAGATGCCTTTTATCGTAACCTAGAATTTGGGACAGCGGGGATGCGTGGTGTACTTGGAGTTGGCACTAATCGAATGAATATTTATACAATAGCAAAGGCGAATGCTGGATTTGCGCAATATATTGTTAAACAAGGTAAAAATGCCCAAAAAAGAGGGATTGTTATTGCCTATGATTCACGCTTTATGTCAGAAGAGTTTGCCAAAACATCAGCATTAGTCATGGCAAGTGCAGGGGTTAAAGTTTATTTATTTGAAAGCCTTTGCTCCACACCAGAGCTTTCATTTACGGTTAGACATTTGCATGCTTTTGCGGGAATCGTTATCACGGCAAGTCATAATCCAAAAGAGTACAATGGCTATAAAATTTATGATGATACGGGTTGTCAATTTATTCCAAAAATTGCTGAATTGGTCGTTGAAAATGTTGAAAATATTGACAATGAGTTAGCCATTACAACAGCAAGTTTCACGGAATATCAGGAAAGTGGCTTAATTGAAATAATTGGTGATGCAATTGATCGTGCTTATAATGATGCAATTGTGGGGACCACATTCCAACAAGTGCCAACGGATGAAGTAAGCGTTGTTTATACAGCCTTGCATGGGACAGGCTATGCACCAATTAAGCGTGCATTTGATACACTTGGTTATACAAATATTCATTATGAGCTAACACAATGTCAACCTGATCCAACATTTGGTGATGTGCCATTACCTAATCCGGAAGACCCTGCTGTATTTGAAGCGTCAAAAATAATTGGGAAGCAAGTTGGAGCAGATATTCTTCTTGCAACCGATCCCGATGCTGATCGTCTAGGGATTGCCATTAGAGATAAGCAGGGTAATTATGAGCTTCTTAATGGCAATATGACGGGAGCATTAATGACTTACTATATCCTTTCAAGTCTCCAGGAGCATAATCAATTACCAGCTAATGGCGTGATTTTCACAACAATTGTCTCAAGTGATTTTGCGCAAAAAATAGCAGCTCACTTTAATGTTGAAACAGAGAAAACGTTGACTGGGTTCAAATTCATCGGGTCAAAAATCAAGCAATACGAAACAACCAAAGAAAAGACATTCCTCTTTGGTTTTGAAGAGAGTTATGGTTCACTGGTAAATGCTGATATTGCTCGTGACAAGGATGCAGTCCAGGCGGTTGTAATTTTGACAGAAATGGTTGCTTATTATAAAACAAAGGGAAAAACGCTGTTAGATGTGCTTGAGTCACTACAGCAGCAATTTGGCTATTTTGTGGAAGGACTTGAAAATATTTCGCTTAGTGGTAAAACAGGAGCGGAGAAAATAGCGCACCTAATGGCAACCGTTGCCAATGATCCATTTACGGAAATTTGCGGTCAGAAAGTTGTTATCTTTGAAAACTATATAAATAGCACGAGAAAAATTGGTGAAACTACAGAAGGGATCACATTGCCAAAAGCGGATGTCTTAAAATTCATTTTAGCAAACGGGACATGGTTTTGTCTGCGACCAAGTGGAACAGAGCCCAAAGCGAAAGTCTACATCAGCGTAACAGCAGACCAAGGCAAAACGGCAAAAGGCGAAATGGAAGCATTACGCGGGGCAATAATGGAGCAAATAAAGGGTATTTTAGCATAAGAGTAGTAATCAAACTTGGAGGGGGACTTGACAATGAAAGAAATGAGCTCATTAGATTGGTATTTAATGTTAGAGGGAACACATCGACAGCTATTTTCCCTTTTTGGCGCGCACAAAAGCATGCGGGGACAAGTAGAAGGGGTAAAATTTCGCTTGTATGCTCCCCATGCCAAAAGTGTAGCAATCATTGGGGATTTTAATAATTGGCAAGCAGAAAACCAAATGGAACTTGTTGATAAGCGTGGCCTTTTTGAACAGTTTATTCCCGATATGGGAGTATTTTCGCTTTATAAATATCAGATTGAAACAACGGATAATAGGATGATAATAAAGTCCGATCCCTTCGCCTTTTTTTCGGAAAAAAGACCGGGGACTGCTTCGATTGTCTATGACTTGAGTGCATTTCCGTGGACGGATGAGGCTTTTATTAGTAAGCGGCTAAAGCAAAATATTGCAGCAGAGCCATGTAATGTTTATGAGGTCTATTTAGGCGGGTTTAAGCGAAGCCAACGCGAAGTCTATTGTAGTTATGAACAATTAGCGCACACGCTGATTCCTTATGTTGCTGACAATGGTTTTACCCATGTGGAGGTTATGCCCGTTTTAGAGCATCCATTGGATGCCTCTTGGGGCTACCAGGCAACAGGTTATTTTAGTGCAACACATCGCTATGGTAACCCTAAGCAGCTGATGCACTTTGTCCAAAGTGCGCATCACCATCAGCTTGGTGTGATTTTTGATTGGGTGCCTGTTCATTTTGGCAAAGATGCTCATGGTTTATATTGCTTTGATGGAGCGGAGTTATTTAGCTATCAGGATAGTTTTAAACGTGAAAATAATGAGTGGGGCACGGCCAATTTTGATTTAACATCGGGGTTTGTTCGCTCATTTTTAATATCTAGTGCGCTTTTTTGGTTTGAATATTATCATTTTGATGGTATTCGCATCGATGCTGTTTCGCATTTGATTTATCAGAAGGGAAATGAAGGATTGGGTGAAAACCGTGAAGGGATTGCTTTTATCAAGGAGTTAACAAGAGCAATCCATGAGCAATTTCCGGGGGCGCTTGTCATTGCTGAAGATTCGAGCGCTTTTGGTGGTGTCACTAATAAGCTTGAAGACGGTGGGCTTGGCTTTGATTTGAAATGGAATTTGGGGTGGATGAATGATACCTTTAAATACATGGAACTAGATACACTAGCGCGACAATATAACCACCAAAAGCTTAATTTTTCCTATTATTATATGGAAAATGAGGCGTATCTGTTACCTTTTTCCCATGATGAAGTCGTCCATGGGAAAAAGGCGGTTATTGATAAAATGAGTGGTTCCTATGAGGAGCAGTTTAGGCAGGCAAGATTATTATATGCGCATATGTACACACACCCGGGCAAAAAATTAAATTTCATGGGGAATGAAATTGGTCATTTTCGCGAATTTGATGAAAATATTTCGCTGGATTGGTTTTTACTCGACTATGAAAAGCATCGTGTTTTTCAGCATTATATGAAATCATTGATGTATTTTTATCGTGAAAATCAAGCATTATATGATGAGCGTCACTTAAAGACAAGCTTTCAGTGGCTGTTTCAGGATCAAAATCAAAATTTGCTCGCTTTTTTTCGGGGAGTGGGACGCAATAAATTGATAATCATCCATAACTTTTCGGGAGCTGATTATCCGCATTGGCATTTAGGTGTCTTTGCGGGAAAATATGAAGAAGTGCTCAATACAGACTGGGAACAATTTGGTGGTCATAGTCTCCAAAATAGCACAACAATAAGCACAATAACAGGAAGCTGTCATCAACAAGAGCAATATATAGCGATTAATGTACCACAACTAAGCACGATTATTTTACGGAAAAAATAAAATAAAAGAAATGAGGAAGAAACATGTATTTTGAAAAAGAGAAATTCAAAAAATCATTTATTCATCGGGTGGAAGATAAGTATGGAAAAGCAATTGAGTATACGGGTGAGCAAGAAAAGTATATTGTCCTAGCTGAAATGATTCGCGGTTATGCGGGTGAAGGTTGGAAACAAACACGAGAAGTAACAATTAGCGAAAATCGCAAGAAATTATATTATTTCTCAATGGAGTTTTTAATGGGACGGCTATTAACGAATAATTTGATGAATCTAGGTATTTATGATGATGTCGAATTAGCGCTAAGTGATTTGGGGATTAAGCTTCATGACTTGGAAATTGCCGAAGATGATGCAGGTCTAGGAAATGGTGGGCTAGGTCGATTAGCAGCCTGCTTTTTAGATTCAATTGCTTCACTTGGGTATCCAGGAAGTGGGATTAGCATCCGCTATCAATACGGCTTTTTTCGTCA
Organism: Culicoidibacterales bacterium; assembly: GCA_051652245.1. Taxonomy (GTDB): domain Bacteria; phylum Bacillota_I; class Bacilli_A; order Culicoidibacterales; family Culicoidibacteraceae; genus BHER01. The sequence continues at coordinate 23,500 of JBOFTV010000027.1, forward strand.
AAAAATCGAAAAATTTGAGCAGACAGAATTAGTTGATCCATGGCTAGTTGATGGTATGTATGAGTGGGAGTCACCAAGAATTGATGAAGCAACGGAAATTGGTTATGGTGGGACAACAAACACATATTTTGATGAAAATGGTAAAATGCGCGTGGAATATATACCAGAAACAAGAGTTCTTGCAGTGCCATATGACGTGCCAATTATTGGTTATGACCAAAAAGCAACAAACACGTTAAGACTTTTTAAAGCGGAGCCAATTTTGGATTATCCCATTGCTGGGGGGAGTTTTGAAGATTATGAACGGGATACACGATCAATTAGTAATTTCTTGTACCCTGATGATTCAACAGGAGAGGGTAAACGCTTAAGACTAAGGCAACAATATTTCTTTTCGGCCGCAGGATTGCGGTGGATTTTAAAAAGATTTTTATACGAAAATGATAGTTTTGCCAATTTACATGAAAAAGTTGTCATTCAAATTAATGATACGCATCCAACGCTTGTTATCCCCGAACTAATGAGAATTTTAATCGATGAGCATAATTATGAATGGGCTGATGCTTGGAATATTACAACAAAAACGGTTGCCTATACTAATCATACAATTTTGGCAGAAGCTTTGGAAAAATGGCCAGTTGAGTATATTCGCACCTTATTCCCAAGGTTATGGCAAATTATTGAAGAAATTGACCGTCGCTTTCGAGCTGACCTCTTCTTACGCTTTAAAAACACCGCTCGCGTGGAGAAAATGGCGATAATTAGTGATAATCAGGTCAAAATGGCGCATCTTGCAGTGTGCGGTTCTTTTAGTGTAAATGGGGTCGCTTATTTACATACAGAAATTTTAAAAGCGCAGGAACTTGCCGATTTTTATGAGGTTTACCCGGACAAGTTTAACAATAAAACAAATGGCATCACACATCGCCGCTGGCTAGCATATGCCAATCGACCATTAGCTGATTTTATTACCAAAAAAGTCGGCAATGAATGGATGTTATCACCGCAAGAAGGACTTTTAAAATTATTACCACTTGCTAGTGATAGCCAGACCCAATTGGAGTTTTTAGCAATTAAGAAACTTGCTAAGCAAAAATTAGCAGATTACGTTTTTGAAACACGTGGAATTACATTAAATATTGATTCAATCTTTGATATTCAAATAAAGCGACTGCATGCCTACAAACGACAATTATTAAATCTTCTGCACATTATTTATTTGTATAATCGGATGAAAGAAGATCCGAATTTCAAACCCGTGCCACGAACATTTATTTTTGCAGCAAAAGCAGCGCCTTCTTATTACTTTGCAAAAAAAGTCATTAAATTGATGAATATTTTAGAGCATAAAATCAATAATGATGAGGATGTTAACAAGCATTTACAAGTTATTTTTCTTGAAAATTATAATGTTTCATTAGGTGAGTTATTATTTCCAGCAGCAGATGTGAGTGAGCAAATTTCAACAGCGGGGAAAGAGGCAAGTGGAACAGGAAATATGAAATTTATGATGAATGGGGCGCTAACCATTGGAACAATGGATGGCGCAAATGTGGAAATCTTTGATTTAGTTGGTAATGAAAACATTGCTATTTTTGGTTTAGACAATGATGCAATAAATAAGCTGCGCCAAAGTAATACATATGTTGCCTGGGATTATTATCACAGTGACTTACGGATTCAAAAAGCAATTGATTTCATCGCGCAACCAGAAAAGATTTTTGCTGAAAACCAACTTTGTGATAAAGAATTTTCGGCGATTGTGGAAGAGTTATTAATGCATAATGACGAGTATTTTATTCTAAAAGATTTTGACTCATATGCAAATGCTCAGGAAATGCTCTGCCGATTATATAGCAATCAACCACTCTGGGCTCAGAAATGTCTAATTAATATCGCTAGATCGGGATTCTTTACAAGTGATCGGACAATTGAACAATATGTAGAAGATATCTGGAAAATTGAAAAAATTCAATGACAGGAGTGAAGTAAGCAATGGAACAACTTTTTCGAGCATATTGGGATGACCAAAATAGTATTACAATTGATGTGCCACACTCCTTGTTGCGGGAGAGAGGCGATTTCTATCTCCAATATGAAAAGCAGTTTATCGCATTGGAAGCCACAAAAGTAATTCGCGGATTAGAAAATGATACATTTTTGCTAGAATTACCGCTGAAATTGACAGTAGGTTCAGTCATTGAAATTATGGACTGTGATCAAAATAGAATCGAACTAGAACCACGAAATATTGTTCGTCAGCAGTGGTTTGATGATGAATTTTACTATGAAGGCACAGATTTAGGGGCAGACTTTTCAGTTGAGGAAACAGCGTTTAGCGTTTGGGCGCCAACAGCAACAGAAGTTGCTTTAAGAGTAAAGCAATGTGGACGGTCCGAAAGGATGCAAAGCATGCAAAGAACAAAAAAAGGCGTATATCGAACGACTGTTTACGATAACTTAGAGGATGCCCAGTATGCCTATTTAGTTAAAATTGGGGGGCGTTGGAAAGAAGCAATTGACCCATATGGGCATGCATCATTTGCCAATGCTAAATATTCAGCAATTATCAATCCGCGGAGTGTGGAGGTTAATTTACATGAAAATATGGTTTCTGGTTGGTATGATCAAACGGATGCGATTATTTATGAACTCCATGTCCGTGATTTTACAATCGATCCACAGGCAAATTTCACCCAAAAAGGGAGTTATCACGCGTTTATTGAACAAGGAAAACTTTCAAATGCAGGAAATCCAATCGGGATTGATTATCTTGAAAAATTGGGTGTTACCCATGTTCAGCTGCTCCCCATTTATGATTTTGGTAGTGTTGATGAGCATGGTCACTTAGGCCTTTATAATTGGGGCTATGATCCGGTCCAATATAATACACCAGAGGGGAGTTATAGTAGTAATCCTGATGAGCCGAAAACAAGAATTATTGAGCTAAAAGAGCTAGTTAGTGCGCTTCACCAGCGCGGAATTCGGTGTAACATGGATGTTGTTTATAATCATGTCTATAAAATTCAACAATTTTCTTTTGAACAAATTGTTCCGGGATATTTTAGTCGACATACGGATTATACAACATTATCCAATGGTAGTGGCTGTGGTAATGACACGGCAAGTGAACGAAAAATGGTGCGAAAGTTCATTGTTGATTCACTTGTTTATTGGCAGACAGCATTTGGCTTCGATGGGTTTCGCTTTGATTTAATGGGCTTAATTGATATTGAAACAATGCAGCAGATTGAACAAATCTTACGTGCAGACAAGAAAACAACGATGCTTTATGGCGAAGGCTGGGATATGCCAACGGCATATCCTAGCAAAAAACTTGCTCACATGGGCAATGCGCATTGTCTTGGGGGAATCGGTTTTTTTAATAGTGAGTTTAGGGATGATATTAAAGGGAGTACTTTTGAGGTGATGAATCTAGGGATTGTTAATGGCAATGTTGCACGGGCAAATAACTTGCAGCGGTTGCTAAAAGCATCATCATCAACCAAGCATGGGCAGAATTTGTTTTCATATCCAGGACAGAGTATCAACTATGTTAGCTGCCATGATAATTATACATTATTTGATAAAATGCTCTACACCAGCTTGAATTCTGGTTTAGAAGTGGTTCAAGCCCAGCATCGTCTGGCATTAAGTTTTGTCCTTGTAGCCCAAGGGGTTGCCTTTTTACATGGTGGAAGTGAATTTTACCGCACGAAAAAAGGGATTGAAAATAGCTATAATCGACAGGATGATATTAATCTGTTTGATTGGGGGCGAATGGATGATAATAAGAGTACAGTTGATTATGTTAGCGGGTTGATTGCTATTAGAAAAATGCATAAAGCCTTTCGCTTTGCGGGAAATGAAGAAATTAAAAAACATGTTAGCGTAGATATTCGTGGGAATATCGTGGAATATGATTTGTTACATGTTGGCGAATATGGTCCATATGATGAAATTAAAATAGTCTTTAACCTAGGAAAAGCGGAAACAGAATATTATTTTAATGGTGAATATAATTGTTTTGCCCATAATCGAAGTGCCTCAAGTAGTCCCTTATTTAAATCCGACATGCTAACAATATTACCTTATACGATGGCTATTATGATGCGATAAGTGGTGGGGTTATCGTCAAGGAGTTGACTTTTTTGTTAATGTTTGGTGGAAATTAGCTAGCATGATAGCTATAAAAATGTTACAATATAACGTATATTACAAAAAGGGGAAGATTATAATGAATAAAGATGTTTATGGATTATCAATTTATACGAAAGTGGCTGCTTGGTTACAAGTGGGGACGCTTCTAGTAGTACCAAGTTTGGTGATGTTTGTGATGTCAATTTTTGTGTTTACTAAAGCAAAGGAAGTAGACCAACCGCGAAAAGGAGCATTATTTGGTATTATTTCTAGTTCAATTGATATTATTATCTTTATTGCAGCTGTGGTTTTATATTTCTCATTGATTTTTGGCATAGTATCATCAACAGCAAATGGTGTCGTTAATTACACCAACGAAATAGAAGAACAAGTAGCGGTGGCCTTATTACAGGGCCTAGTTAGCTTAATTGTGCTAATGATAGTAGGTCTAGCGGGATTTGTTTTTAAAATAATCGCAATTGTTTTTTACTTTAAAGAAGCGACAATAATCGAAGGTAATTCTCAAAACAGTGAAATTGTCACACAATAAGGATTAAAATTAGCAAAGAAATAGGGGGGACTCTATTTTTTTTTACATATAATAAGGGCGGTTTAGCCATTGTTTTTTGTTAATCGTTCAGAATTACAAGCGTGTTCGAAAAAGAGACAAACACATGTAATTGTGTCAAGCGTATATTAAAATGTCCCACGAAAATCTAAACATGAGCCTCAAAACTGGCCCTATGTTTTTGGGAATTGGAGTAAGATAAAAACGAACTTCTTCGCCACGGATGAGTCATGGGCGGAATATATTTGACT
>JBOFTV010000028.1:0-2452 GCA_051652245.1 Culicoidibacterales bacterium
AAAATTGAAGGAAAGCCGTTAATTTTACACGCAGATAATGGTGGTCCAATGAAGGCTAAAAGTTTCAAACTATTTCTTGAAACGTTAGGAATTATGCCATCGTTTTCTCGACCAAGAGTCAGTAATGACAACGCTTACAGTGAGTCGCTTTTTAAGACAATGAAATACGGTGGAAAATACCCGAAAAATGGATTTGAAACCCTAGAGTCTGCAAGGCAGTGGATAATGGATTTTGTACATTACTATAATAATTTTCACACACATAGCGGCATAAAATATGTAACACCAAATCAAAGGCACAAAGGCGAAGACATTGAAATACTAAAATCAAGAACTCACGTGTATAATACCGCAAGGCGTGAATATCCTGAGAGATGGACAAAAGATATCAGGAACTGGGACTATGAAGTTGCGGTATCTTTAAATCCAATAAAAGAACAAAAACAAAGAATATCAACTTAAAAATACCGCAACTTACTTGACACATAGCGCACTTAATAGTTTTAAATGACTTTTGAAATCATGCGAAGATGTATTGATTGTTATCACACTGTTATCACACCATTTTATCTAAGGTGTCTTTTAAGTGAGTTAGAATTTTTTTTGAAGATGCAAAATACTTAATTAGTGTTCCAATAGTAATAGTAACTGTTTGTCCATGCGCGAAGTTATTTCTATTTTGAACCAGTGAATTTAACCCATCCTTTTCACCACTGCTAAATCTAGTCTTAAAATCCTCACAGAGTTTATGATCAATATCACTTAACATCCGCTCTATGTTGCCCGTTTTAGGATTGCTTGAACTATCAATGATTATTTTAGATAAATATTGACCTGTTTCAGGTTTTGCACCATCAGTTAAAAATTCATGTATAAGTTTTTTGTAAACAATTTCTATGGTACCACATGCTCTAATAACTGCATATGATATGAGATACTTTGTATTAATCTCAAATCGATTCTTATTTATGTGTTTTCTAATATTTTCCAGCTCGTTATCTACATCATTGAAAGCATTACTAATTTCCCCAGTCATATTCTATACCAAATAACATTTTTAAAGCAATTTGAATTCTCAGCTTAATGTTTTCCACATTAGTCGTTCTTATGCTAGTAGCATCAATAAAGGCATCATTTCGCAATAAATCATAATACCTTTCTGAATAGTCACTAATTGAACTAAAATCAAATCCTTCTTTATGAGCAAAATAAATACTTACTGAGATAGCCTCAAAAGTAATAGGGTGAATTGATTTAGCAAACTTTTCAGTTTTCTCATTATATCTTCTGAAAACACTCTGACCAAATGATTTCTCAGCAATATCCATTACATATAGAAAGCGCTCTTTAAGTATTATTGATGCACCGCTATTTAAATGTTTATTTTTACCCATGTAAACATTCAAAAACTTAGTTAGATTTATCTGATTTTCTTTAAATTCGTCGCTTTCCTTTATATCGCAGATAGCAAAGAAACGAAGTATAAGCTCCATATCATACATTCTTGAATCTTCTTTTTCAGATCTAATAATCTTTCTCCAAACTGGCGTCCTATTCAATTCAAACAATAATTTGTTGAAACTTCCTTGATAAACACAATTTCTAATCTCCTGTGGTTTAAGAGTTTTTCCACTTGTATTTATTCTTTCGAATATTTGATACATTCCTGTATCATTATTCGGATATTTTTGTTCAAATATAATTGCATGAATTGTTGTATTTCTGATTCTTCTTTTCTCTTCATCACCAAGGCCTTCAAAACTCTTGCCTCGCCACCTAGAATTAATAATTTCTTTATCTGATAATCTAAATAGCTTCTCATCTGATGTAAATACACCACCAAGATAATCACTAACACTCATTATACGTTGATATCCATCAACAATTAATCTTCTTTCATCATCATCAACAGCTAAAAAAATACTTGGAACTGGCAGCCCTAATAGAATGGAATCTATAAAACGACTTGCTTCATCCTTAGTCCAAACATACTTTCGTTGTAACTCTGGCTTAACCAAATCACCCTCAGCGTACATTTGAATAAGCTCTCTAAATGTCAAATCTGCTCCCCATGAGCTTATATTATATAAATCATCATTAGAATATGGTTGCTGCTCTTCTTCTAACACTTCAACATTCTCTATTTTCATTTTCTTCCCTCCTCAATTTTCAGGTAGTGTCAAAAATCGAAATTTTTGACCTACTTTTTTATTTTATTCACATTTTCATGTTTTCAAATATTTTTATAGAAAAAGATAGAAAACTCTGTTACAATAGTGTTCGCTAAAACTTACTATGAAGGGAGTTTTCTATCCGCTATGTGTCAAGTAAGTTGCGGTATTTTTAAGTTGATATTCTTTGTTTTTGTTCTTTTATTGGATTTAAAGATACCGCAACTTCATAGTCCCAGTTCCTGATATCTTTTGTCCATCTCTCAGGATGTTTAAGCCTT
>JBOFTV010000029.1:0-6334 GCA_051652245.1 Culicoidibacterales bacterium
CAAATATCGTATAAAGACTCAAAATAGCTATCGTAGGTCACCTGCTGAAAAATTTCTAGTCGCTCATGTTCGAATGTTTCTTGAAGTTTGTGGATGGATTGAAGTTGCTTTTTGGAGAAGTAGTTTTGGAAGAGGCGAAAAATATAAAATAGAATACTTGCAAAAAGCAGGAGAAAGAGAGTTTGGACAAGATTGAGATTTAGTATGAAAAGGCAAAAGAATATGAATAGTAGGAAAGACATAATAACGATAATTGTAAAACGAAAAAAAACATTGTATTCAAAAGTTGTATGAAGTTTATTCTGCCGGATCAGGATGTAACCAAATGTTATAGGCAATGCGAGCATAAAATAAGTAGAAAATGATTTTATACTCTGTGGAATACCAGGTGTGAGGGAGAGAATAATAAATGGAAGAAACGAGATAAAGAATGATGTCAAGAGATGAGTCTGAAATTGCCGAAGCTCAAGACGCTGTTTAAATTTGTAATTAAACGATAAATTTAAACAGCAAATAATAGAAAGAAAAATAGAAAAATAAAGGGTAAAAGAAAAAATTTGAAAAAATGAGACCATTAGTATATAGCTAGTGAGACTAAACGATAATATTATTTTCTGGTGTGTTTTAAACAGTGCGGATTTATTTGCGTGAATAAAATGGCTGAAAAAAATATATAGTGAAAAGGGTGAAAGAGAAACTAAGAATAGGTATAAAAATAGAGGGAGTGAAACAGTGGGAATTAGCATTATCCAGCCCGCTAAATGTAGTGTGATGAAAAACCACTTAGAAGAAGATTCTTCAGGTGAATATAAAAAAAGTATGCTTCCTAAAAAGAATAAAATGCAGCCCAGAGAAATATTTGCGACAAGATTACTTGATAATGCGAACTCAGAGTTAACGTAGTACAGTAGTAAAAGTAAGGTCAAAATGACATTTATAATAATAAGATTAACTATTTTTTCTTTTTTCATTAGAAACCTCCAATTTTAAGTATGCAGAAAAATCTTTTAGTAATTTGTGATTGTAGGGCATGCCATGATTAAGTAATATTGAGCAGTCATCTCTATACTTTAGATAAAGATAATGGCAGTATTCCAGACTTCCACTCTGAATTATTAATAAAGACAAATCATGCTTGCTGTAGGATGAATCTTGATTCAGAGCTAAGATTTTCTTTTTAATACTTTTATTTTGGAAAGCCATTATAAGTGGCAAAGAGGGAGTTAAATTAATCAAATCTGACTTGGATGTGTTGTTCATAGCCGAAATATCATTCCCTATCTGTAGAGAGGTAGCTAGTTTTTTAGAAAAGAGTAACCAATTTTTTTTGTGGGTAGGATTGGCAATATCTATAATTAGGTGGAAAAAACATTCTGTTTTTGGAATAATGAAATTATGATAGAATTCTTCATCGATGGCGGAAGACAATGTAGATGTTACATCGTACCACTGTCCAATCAATGTCTTTTGTAGAGATAGTAAATAATCGGTGTTCTCGGAAAGAGAGCATAATACAATCTGTGATTCTAGTAATATGTCGTAAGAAAGAAAAACCAGCATTTTTTGGTCTAAAATATCAAGATGTTCGGAATCACCATCAAAAAAATCATCAAGCAACTCTGCTGAAAAAGCAAGCAATTCAAGATTTGCTGCAATTGTAATTTCAGTAGGTGTTATTTGATGACCATTTAGTATTTTTATGTATAAAAAAAATATGCCCCAACTAAATTTATCTTTACGTGTTCGAAAATTTATTTTGAGGAGCAAATCGACATTTAAAAGATTATTATATCTTTTAAGAACAGCATTATCATTCAATATGTGGAAAATTTCGTCTAAAAAATATTTTGTGTTCACTAATTAATGCCTCCAGTGGGTGCGTATTTTTAAATTTATGATTATATATTTTTGTGTGTTCTGGGTGAGAGGGCTTCTCCCCAGAGGGTAGGATCGTTACTTTCAACATTTTGAACCATAAATGAATTCTCAACATTTTTAAAGATATTTACAGGTAGCATAGCTTGTGCTTCACTAAGAGTTAATTCCCCGGCTTTAATTTGTTGGATAATTGTCCATACAGTTTGATTTGTTTTCATAATTGAAAACCTCCTTCATAAAATTCTTTGTAACGTTAAAATAATACAGCACAGAAGTGTTGTATTAACTAAAAAAAACAGAATTAGAACACTGCCTCCCCAAAAAGCAGTGTTCTCAATTCACTTTGAAAAAGAAATAAGCTACTGCTATATATATTATACAACAGTTTCCCCTTAAACAGCTACATTCTTTTTTAAATAAAAGTTTGATATTGTATTCACCAAAATCTCATATACCAAGTTGCTTATAGAGAAGCGGCTCCCCCGAGTGACACTTTTCTACAACACAAGATAAGAAATGTTTAGTCCACAATATGTGCAAAACAGATAATGATTTTGAATAAACACATCAAACCTACTTCAATAACGCTCTCATTGTCAGTGAAGTACCTTAATGATACAACAAAAATGCCGCCATGACATGAGTAATTTGTGCAAAATAATGCACAAATCGTTTTTTTTTAATAAAAATAGCATCCTAAGCGAAAAAAAAGGATATAATATCACCATATGTGAAAAGTTTTACTTCACAATAGACGATCTATGTTGTGTTGATTAAAAAGTTACTTTTTAAAAGAACTAAAAGAAATACACCTTTAATTTATTGAGGGTGTATTTCTTTTGGTTTGTTGGTGTGGAATTTGCAGTTTAGCTCCTGAAAATAGTGAATTAGTGAAAAGAGACCACTAAAATCGCAAGTTTTGCTAAAATAAGTTAAAATGTGATATAGAGTGTGATGCTCCATTTTATCCCATATCATGTCCAAAAAAATGTAAATGAAAGGCAGGACATAACAATGAATCACGAAGCATTAGGTATGATCGAAACAAAAGACTTGGTAGCGACAATAGAGGTGGCAGATACTATTTGCACAGTCTTTTTTACACCTCGAAAGTAGAGCTTGAGCAAGAAGATTGGGAGCATGTCAAAAATTACCTTGCAATAATTAAAAGCAAAGCGACACAGCAGTTCTACTATGAAATCCAAATTGAATTGATCAAATAGTTAGCGATGTGTATATCCCCGAACAACTGATTTTAGCGGCACTAGAAATTTTTATTGACCACCTTTTTTTACACACAGAAGAGAAATTCACGCTAAAAATATCCGCTTTTAAAAGAGGAAAGTCGGGATTGATGACGATTTCAGTAACTGAACCTATTAGTGTCACGGAACCAACTTGCAAAATATATCGACGATATTAAGGAAACACCCCGCCTAATCATTAACAAATATGGGGGCAGATGGTTTCCTAATATTTCCTGCATGGACAAGAGAGGAAAAGATGAAAATACTCATCGCTGAACATGATCCCTAGAGAACAAATCACGAGGGTTAACGGATTAGCTCTCCAACAATGCTTCCACCCAAAAAATCAAGGCACCTATACCGCTATAATCGCGGAAGTAGGAACCCTGAGGGTGTAATATAGTCGGAAAATTCGAGTCATTTTAGCATATATCGATGCCAGCTTTACGACGAACAGAATATAGGTGTTATCACATCGCATCAGCGGTTGGTTATACGGATGCGTCTTATTACATTAGAATAAGTCGTGGCGAAATGATGAATAAGGCCTTTTTTTTGTTAAATAAGTTAGGAAAATGCTGGAAAAATCAGAAAAACATGATATAATTATTTTGTTATCAATTGTTTGTTTAATGGGTTTAGATGTAACAATAGAAGTATAGAGAACGTTGAAATTGATGTTAGCTATACTAAAGAGATGGTAAAAATATTAAGGGGGAAAATTAGGATGAAGGGGATAATTATTTTTTTGGCGTTGAATCTGCTATTTGGGGGGGCAGTATTTTCACCTGTTCCTGTTGTTGCTAGCAATGAGAGTATGCAGCAAGTTAGCGGTCCGGATCCAGATTTAATAACGGCTACTTATAAGAGTTATGCTTCTAATACGGTTAACTTTATCCGGCTGGAGCAACATATTGAGGGGCTTGCGGCGGTGGTTGTTTCTTTTAATGTTGGTGGGACGTTTACGGCAAATTTGGAGACAGTGACTTCGAGTTTAAATGGGATGCAAGTTAAGCTGTATAATAAAAGTGGCACGCAGAAAAACACATGGTCAGCGGCAAGTGTGACAGCGGATGGGACAAATTTAATTAATGCTCTTAGGAGTTGGACGTGGAACGAGGGCGATGTCTTGTTTCAGACAAGGACATCGGGAAGTTATTCGAAAATTCATTTTTTAGACGGTCGAATTGGTTCCTTTAATGCGAGTAATCCACAGTTTAATATTGTGCTAACTAAAAATGCAAACTTGGATGTCAATGATATAACAGATGAGGTAATTAGTGGCAAAGGAATTGAAATATCAGCAGGAGAAGTGGCAACAATTAATCAGACAATTGTTTCTAAAGCGGCAGCACTGGCCTATAAATTAGCAGATGGTGTTAATGTCCCACTAACGCAAATTGATACGGCAAGTGTAGGGAGTCTTCCAGGAGTTTATAATGCGATAGTGAAGACTGCAAAGGGAACACAAAAGAATATTTCGGTGCGGGTGATTGATGACATTTCACCAATTATTACGTCTGATTCCGAGATTACTTATGAAAAAAATAGGTTCCTTGCACGGGTGACAGAGAGCCAATTTTTAGTGGATATTTCGGCAAGTATTGATGAAGCAGGAACGATTACGTCTGATTTTATAACAATTGTTGACTTAACAACGGTTGGTGACTATCTGGTTACGCTGCGAGCAAAGGATACGCATAATAATATTGCTATTCCAGTGTCGGTAATGGTTCATGTTGTTGATACAATAATTCCTGTGTTAAGTGCAACGGATTCAATTATTTATGAACGGGGCGTACCTGTGGTGGAGGCCCAATTTTTAGCGGGGATAGATGCAACATTAAATGAGGATGGCGTTATTACGAGTGATTTGGTGGCAGTTGTTGATTTTAATGTCTCGGGTGATTATTTAGTGACACTAAATGGGACTGATTTAGCGGGAAATGTGGCAAATCCATTAGCAGTTACAGTAACTGTATCTGATCAACGACCACCGGTGTTGACGGGTAAAGTTGGTCAGGAGTATGTGCTGAATACGGTGAAAACGGAGGCCGAATTCTTACTTGATATTGAAGCAACATTGGATGAGCCGGGTGTTGTTACGAGTAATTTTGAGGCAGCTGTTGATTTAACGGTTGCCGGGGTTTATAAAGTGACGCTTGAGGGTGAAGATGTGGATAATAATCCGGCAAATTCAATTATTGTAACGGTGTTGGTTACTGATGATCCTAATACGAAAATTGATGTGGATAACAAAGAAATGATTGTTGCTTATCCTTTTACGGTCAATGAGTCTGATTTTTCGGGTATTGATTTTATTGAGGAGGCAAAAGCGCGAGCTTGGGATGTCCTCACTGGTGCAGCAGCTGTTGTGAATGTGAAAGAGGTTATTTTAAATGGTGATGGTACAAACACACTTATTTTTGATACAAACAAGCAGACAGAACAGACGGTATTGGTGACACTAATTGACGATGTCCCACCAGTTATTATAGCGGATGCATCCATTGTGTATGAGCGGACGATAATGAAGGACGATGCTACGTTTTTGTTAGATGTTAGTGCATCGTTAACAGAGGCGGGTGTTGTTACGAGTAATTTTGAGGCAGCTGTTGATTTGAATGTTGCTGGCGAATATACAGTGGAGTTAACAGGGGTTGATACGATTGGAAATAATGCAATTCCTGTTAATGTTAATGTTGTTGTTAGTGATACAGTTGAACCAATATTAAATGCGGATGCAGCAATTACGTATCCAATTGGAACACTGAAAACGGAAAATTCGTTTTTGTCGGAGGTTAGTGCAACATTAGATGAGCCGGGTGTAATCACAAGTGATTTTGTGCTAGGTGTTGATTTAAGTGTAAGTGGTGTTTACAAAGTGACGTTAGGGGCAACAGATACAGCTGGAAATGTTGCAGCACCAAAAGAAGTGATGGTGTTAGTGACGGATGGTGCAAATACGGAAGTTAATCCACTAAATGAAGAGTTTATTAGAGCCTATCCGTTTACCGTGAATTTAAGTGATGTGGGAGCGACGGATTTTGTCCTTAATGCGCAAGCAGAAGCGTGGAATACGACAACGGGAGCCACAGTCGGAGTTACTCTTAAAAATCCGAAGCCAACAGTTGGTGGAGCATATAATGCAGTGTTTGAAACCGGATTAGGGACGACGATTACCGTCGTTGTAACAGTAACAGATAATA
>JBOFTV010000030.1:0-56335 GCA_051652245.1 Culicoidibacterales bacterium
ATTTCAACTCCTTAGTTTTCAGTATACACGGAAATGGAGAGAAAAGCATTTTTTTAAAAAATTTCCCCCTAGGGGGAACTGGATTGAGGACATTATTATGTACGAACACTTAAGACATTATCATATACGTGTTACTAAAAAGGCTTAAAAATGAGATATTTATTGACAAACAGGGCTTATTTGTGATAAAATTTAGCCAATAATTGAAAGTAGGGACTATAAATGAAAGCAATTACAAGCAAACTTGATACCTTATTATTACTCGAAAAAACAAATCGTTTTTCGAGCTTTTAGTAATTTTGTATTTTGATTGGGCGTTATAGTCAGAAAATATGAAAAGGCGGTTGACTAAAAGTCGATTGCCTTTTTTTAATAATTAAGGAGTTAAAATGATGATGGATATTAGAAAATATAGTGCTTTTCCGAAAGTTGCTTTAGCGGAGCGAACGTGGCCTGATAATGAGATTACAAAGGCACCAATTTGGTGTAGTGTTGATCTTCGTGATGGCAATCAAGCGCTGGTTACCCCCATGAGCATCAAACAGAAAGTTGCCTATTTTAAGACATTGGTGGATGTTGGTTTTAAAGAAATTGAGCTGGCTTTTCCCTCAGCTTCGGAGACGGATTTTAATTTTGTGCGTCAGCTTATTGAAGGCGGGCATATTCCTGATGATGTGACAATTCAAGTATTAGTCCAAGCAAGACGGCATTTAATTGAACAGACGATGGACGCCCTAAAAGGTGCTAAAAATGTGATTATTCATTTATATAATTCAACCTCAACATTACAGCGAGAAATTGTCTTTAATAAGTCGAAAGCGGAGATCAAGGAAATTGCGATTGCGGGTGTTGCTTTGATTAAAGAATATCTTCCTCAATTAGCAGGTGCAAATGTTCGGTTGGAGTATTCACCTGAAAGTTTTATGGGGACAGAACTAGACTATGCAGCAGAAGTTGTCAATGCGGTGCTGGATGCCTGGGACCCAATTGCTAATCCGGGAACAATTATCAATTTGCCCTTAACAGTGGAGCAAATGGGGCCAAATATTTATGCTGATCAAATTGAGTATATGACACGTCAGATTAAATTACGCGAGGCAATCATTATTTCGGTCCATACACACAATGATCGTGGAACAGCTATTGCAGCAAGTGAACTTGCTCTACTTGCTGGTGCTGATCGTGTGGAGGGGACACTATTTGGTAATGGTGAGCGCACGGGTAATGCTGATATTATGGTGATGGCCTTAAATTTGTATACTCATGGCATTGATCCCAAACTAGATTTTTCAAAAATAGATGAACTTGTAGAAAGCTATGTTAAAGAAGTGGGAATGACAATTGATCCAAGGCACCCATATTGTGGTCAGCTGGTGTATACAGCATTTTCGGGTAGCCATCAAGATGCGATTAATAAAGGATTCTTAGTCCTTAAAGAGCAAAAACGGGAAAAGTGGTGTGTCCCTTATTTAACAATTGATCCTGCTGATGTGGGGCGAACATATGAGGCAATCATTAGGATTAATAGTCAATCAGGAAAAGGAGGAATTGCTTATATTCTGAATGCTGAATACAATTTAACACTACCAAAACAGATGCATCCAGAAATTGGTAAATATGCGAAACAAGAATCGGATAAATTAGGCATTGAATTAACAAAAGAGGCAATTTATAAGCTTTTCATGCGTATTTTCACATTAGATGAAACACAACTGCTGAATTATCAAATGACAGAAAAAAATGGTAATGTTAGATTTGAGGGGGATATTTTCTTTGAAGACAAAATCTATAATTTAACGGGTTCAGGTAATGGACCGTTGGATGCCTTTTTAAATAGTTTTAATGATGAAGATTTTGGCCGCTATAATATTGAATTTTACTCAGAGCATTCCTTAAAAGCAGGAAGTCGCGCGCAGGCGGTGACATACATCCAAATTAAAGATTCTCGCGGGCATACTCATTTTGGTGTGGGTATTTCAGAAAATACAACAAGATCGGCAATTACAGCAATATTGGCAGCCGTTGCTAATATTAAAAAAAGATTCAAGGAGGAAAAATAAATGAAAAAGATAATTTGCTTAGTCGGCGATGGTGTCGGTCCGGAGCTAATTGAACATAGTATTAAGTTGATAGAATTGCTTAAACCATTATTGACTAATCAATATGAAATTACATCAACGCCATTTGGAGGAGCAGCAATTGATATGTATGGGCATCCATTCCCGCATGAAGTAGCAGCAATTGTTAAAACAGGAGATGCAATTTTACTAGGGGCAATTGGTCATCCCAAATATGATAATGCACCAATTCGACCTGAACAAGGACTATTAGCAATTCGGAAGGAATTGAACTTATATGCTAATATTCGTGGACTTACGGTACCAGAAAACTTAGCAAAATACTCACCATTAAAGCCCCAAATTATTACAGGAACGGACATGATAATTGTACGTGAATTAATTGGGGGGGCATACTTTGGAACAAAAATGCTAGCAGATGATCAGGCAATGGATGAAATGGCCTATTCACGTAAATTAATTGAAGATATTGTCCACTACGGCTTTAGACTTGCCCAAACCAGAAGTAAAAAGCTGACATCAGTTGATAAAGCAAATGTGCTAGCAACGAGTAAATTATGGCGAAAAATCGTTGACGAAATTGCCCCACAATATCCAGATGTGGTGTTAAATCACATGCTTGTTGATGCGATGGCAATGGAATTAATTGCGCGTCCAACAAAGTATGATGTTGTTGTCATGGAAAATCTCTTTGGGGATATTTTAAGCGACGAACTAGCAGCAATTGCGGGAAGTCTAGGTTTATTGCCCTCTGGAAGTTTTGGGCATGGCGGCATAGCACTCTACGAACCAGCACACGGATCAGCCCCGGACATCGCCAATTGTGACGTGGTCAATCCAGTGGCAATGTTTTTGTCAGTAGCAATGATGTTAAGAGTTTCCTTTAACGAAACAGCAGCAGCAGAAGCGATTGAAACAGCAATTAACCAAGCGATGGAAAATGGTGTTGTAACTAAGGACTTGGATGCGCAAAATGGCGTAGCTACTAGTATTTTCATTGAAGAAATCGCACAACAATTAAATAAGAAAAGAGGAAATTAGCATGGCAACACTGTTTGAAAAATTGTGGCATAATCATATCGTTACAACAGAGGAAAATCGGGATTTATTGTATATTGATCGCCATTTCATTCACGAAGTAACAAGTCCACAGGCCTTTTCAGGGATTGAACTAGCGGGGCGAAAAATTAGACGACCTGACCGCATTTTTGCAACAATGGATCATAATGTTCCAACAACAATGGCTGAAAGAACGGCATTTCTCGATCCCCAAGCAAAATTGCAAGTGGATACATTGGCTCAAAACTGTCAAAAATATGGCATTGAATTGGCAACAATGGGAACGGAAAATAATGGAATTGTTCATATTATTGGTCCTGAAATTGGGTTAAGCTATCCGGGACAAACAATTGTATGTGGTGATAGTCATACAGCAACTCATGGGGCATTTGCTAATTTAGCATTTGGGATTGGGACAAGTGAAGTAGAGCATGTTTTTGCAACACAAACACTTTGGCAGACAAAACCTAAAACCTGTGGGATTGAATTGAGTGGCGTTTTAATAAATGGTGTCACATCAAAAGATATCATTTTAAAATTAATTGCTGAAAACGGAGTGGCTTTTGGTACAGGCTATGCACTAGAATTTTATGGAGTGGCAGTTGCTGTAATGACGATGGACCAACGGATGACGATGTGCAATATGGCGATTGAAGCTGGAGCAAAATATGGAATGGTTGCCTATGATCAAACAACAAAAAATTATCTTCTTGCAACAAAACATGCCAAAAAACTAGCTAAAAATGATGAAATAGAGCAAAAATGGGCGCAGCTAAAAACTGATAATAGCAGCGACTTTGATCGGATAATTAAACTTGATGTTTCCACTGTTGCACCACAAATTACTTGGGGGACTAATCCAAGTCAAGGTGTTGGCGTGGATGAGCAGCTACCAATTTTAACAGATGAGGACAGCTTGAAAGCGTATGAATATATCGGTCTTGAGCAAGGAATAAATGCTTGGGATATCCCAGTGGAGTACATTTTTATCGGCTCATGTACAAATGGTCGCTTGTCTGATTTAATTGAAGGTTCGAAATACATAAAAGGCCGAAAAGTTGCACCAAATGTGACAGCAATAGTCGTTCCAGGTAGTGAATATACGAAAACAAAAGCCGAGGAACTAGGAATAGCTCAATTGTATATTGATGCAGGATTTCAATGGCGTTTACCCGGATGTTCAGCTTGTCTAGGGATGAATACTGATCAAGTTCCAGCAGGGAAACACTGTATTTCAACATCAAACCGTAATTTTGCGGGGAGACAGGGATACAAGGCGCGAACGCATTTAGCAAGTGTTCCAACAGCGGTACTTGCAGCAGTTAGTGGTAAAATTATTGATAGTAGAAAAGAGGTGTTATAATGGCAACAGTATATAAAGGAAAAACAGTAGGATTTATGCGAGACAATATTGATACTGATCAAATAATTCCCAAAAACTATCTAAAAAGTATTGAAAAAACAGGCTTTGGTGAGTATGCATTTGCTGAGTGGCGTTACAAGGAAGATGGCACAGAAGTAGTTGATTTTGTCTTTAATCAAGCAGCGAACAAAGATGCAACAATTTTGATTACGGGTGACAATTTTGGATGCGGTTCATCACGAGAACATGCAGCCTGGGCGCTCCAAGAATTAGGTTTACATGTTATTATTGCGGGGAGCTATTCTGATATATTTGTAACAAACTGGTTGAATTGTGGACATTGGGCAATTATTGCATCTCCAGCAGTGCGAACAAAAATTGCACAAGCTAATCAGATGATTACAGTTGACATTAAAGCAAAAACAGTAATCGTAGGCAGTGAACATTATGATATTTTGTTGGTAGAAGGAAGTTATCTTAAAATGCAAAGAGAAGGTGATTTTATTAGCGAGGCGGAAGCATATGACCAAGCAATTTCTAGTTATGAAAATAGTTGAAATAGGTCAAAGACCCACCCCAAAAATTTAGGGGGTGGGTCTTTAATTGTCGTATTCCTGTGAAAATCCGGTAATAGAAAAACTATTTAAAATGGAATAGCGACCACTATAAGATAAATGGTGAGATGTCATCCGATTGGAAAGCGGGTTAATGCTAAATAAGAGGGAATGAATTTCGGGGAGTGAATTTTCAATTTCGATTGTTTGGTTAAGGTGGTATTCCATAATTTGCCGCTGCCGATCAATTGTACACTCCAAGAAGAGATGCTCGTCTTCGACTTGAATAGAGACGTGGATATACTGATATTCTTTGGTTAAGTAATAGAAATGCTGACCTTGCATCAGGGGAAGTGGTAACTTAATTGGAACAAGGGACTGGAAGTCGATATCATAGGGGTTGATAAATATTTTTCGCAGCATTGTCTTGGCGGTATCAATTTCTAAAGGATCGCTAAAAATACGCGAAAATTGAACGATACTCTGCCCAGTATCTTTAATGTCAAACATAAATAAAAAACCTTCTTTCAAAATAATCATAAGCCAAAAAGTAGCTTACTCTTATTTATTCGACAAATTTACTGGTAATTATCAAATTAATGTAAAAATTAGGAGTAAGAAAACAAACAATTTAGGCGGAGGTAGAAAGTACCCCCGCTTTTTTTTATGCACAAAGCCTTGACTTCAAAATTATTCATGAAATGGCGGGACGCCCTGGCGATTTCGCCAAAAACTCAGAAACAGATTTTAAGCGCAAGCGTAAACGCGATTTTGAAAAAATGATGAAAAGCATCCTATCAATGGAAGGGGGGATAACAAATTACATCTGAATGCCTGTTTTGATGGCGATGGAAAATTATACACTAAATTTTCCTGTGGTCCATTTTAACATAAGTAAAACGACATACGAATCTACCGGAAGATGCATTTTCTCTTGATGATGTCAAAACATTGTATGCTATGCTATGCGTTGGGGGATAGAAACGGCTTTTAGAACATTAAAATATACTGTAGGACTTATGGCTTTGCATACAAAAAAAGTGGCATTCATTTTACAAGAGTTATACTCAAAATTACTCTTATTCAATCTCTGCCAACTTGTTGTTTTTTTTGACATTACTGAATATTCGATTAACGTAATGACATTGGGGCAGGGGTGCCTTTTTTTTCATTTTAAGTAATTTGCTTTTTCGTGGGAAACGGGGGTAAATTAATTGAGAAAAAATTACTAATATTTCGAAAAATATGTTACAATTATAGTTATATATAATTTAATAATAATTATAATTGCTAGGGGATATATTTTGAAGGGAAGATGTTTATGAAGACAATTATCATGAGTGTGGTTACGCTACTAGTACTAATTCAGGGGGGAACAGTGACAACATTAGCAGCACCAACAGGAACTAGTCAATCGCAAAAGGAGCAGCAGGAATTTGAAAATCCGATTGTTTTTAGTGACTTTTCACTTTCTTTAGTGGAGGCCAAATTATTAACTGTAGATCAGGCAATTGAAAAAGCAAGTGAGGCTCAAAATATTGGGATGGTTGATGTCGATTTGGCACAATTGCAAGTTATTAAGACAACCGAAATTGAGGGGCGGTACCCACTGGTGTTTACTTTTGGTGTCCAAGTTACAGAAATTAATATAATGGTCACAAATGCAGAGCTAGGAGAAGGGGACCCTAATAGAGCAATAGTAGAGGATGGAATTATTAAAATTGATATTCCCAGGTATGATGTGACTAAAGGCTGGTTATTTGAAGATGTCTACGATGTTGTAATAACGGTAGACTTTCAAGAAGCGACAACAACTGATAAAGTAGTTGAAATAACCCTGCCAGAAGGGATGAGATTTGCAACAATCCCCACCAAAAATAGTTTAGGTGGAATTTTCGTCCAGGCCGATCCGACTTTATCCGATTTGATTGCATCAGATCAGCGCCCAGTTGCCCATAGTGTGTATAAAACATATAATGGGAAGATGCGCTACAACTTTTTACCCCATGCCTCAAAAGTTGAAATCAAGGGTTTGAAAATAACACCGGATGCGGTGTTATATTATGGGCCAAAGCAGTTTGCTAAAGGCATTGAAGTGACGGCCTCAAAAGAGTCGGTAATCCAGGGAGCACCAGCAGTTGTTATTGATGCAAGAGGTGATAGTGGATATACAATTGGGTCAAATACGTGGAAGGCTGCACAGACAATGGTGCAAGGAGACCTTGATATTCTAAGTACAGGTGAAGTTTACCAGAGCCGAATTGGCTATCTTGCTGTTAGACAGGGATATACCAAAAGTGTAAATACATATATTAACTATCCAAAAGGAACAACAGTTTCGGGTATTGGAGGAACAGCAGCGGTGACAACGGTTGCTAATGATCCTGTAGGAGGCATTATTCACATCAGGCAAGGAGAACTACTAGGATACAAAACAATGGGCTTGTTATTGGATGGCTCAGCGCTGGCAATTGGTGATTATGTTTCAGTAGATGGAGTGAAAATGGAATTTGAGATGTATGATGGTGCAATTATTGTAGCAGAGCAGAAAGCGCGAACAACAAAAATTACCGTTTTAGCAAGTGATGACCCTCAGATTAACAATAAACTTGATTTGAAAATGGAAAATGGAACATTTGATGCAGTCTCCGATGATAACCTTACAAAGAAGCCACTGATGAGTGTAACAAATGGGGCAACAAACACCAAAAGAAGCCAATTTTTTGAATATACCATTGATCCAGGGTATGAAGCCTATGAAGTATCCTTTCCTGCGATGTCAACAACACCAATTACGAGCATTGAATATACAACAAACTTTGGAAAAAAAGCAACAGCAACAGGGGCCGAAATTACGTTAACAAATAGTAAAGGACGCGTCTATGGATATGGAATAAATCGCAATACGCTTAATTTTGAACAAGGAGAGTTTATTGCGCAGGCTAAAGCCTATGCTGGTGATTTTAGCAAGAATGTTTCCAGCAATGAGTATCTGTTTAACTCATTGGAAGATTCTTCAATGTATGTTTTAGGACGACTCAAACAGGGGATAAATAGTGCGGAAATTGAAGTAAATACTTGGTCCGACCCACAGATAAAAGGTGTTAAAGAGCAAGGCAGTGAAAGTATGGCACTTTCGACAATTACTAGAGCTACAGCTAATGGGGTCTACCACTTTGAAATCCCAAGTGTGACAATTACAGCAGGACAAACTGCAAGAGTTAATATGACGCTAAGACCGACAAACTACTACTATTCAGACAATCCAACGGTCGTTGATCCAATAATTTATTTACGTTTACCAGAAGAATTTTCTGTTGCATCAGAAACAGTTATTGCAACCAAGGGTGGACTTCCTGTTCCCTTAGAATTTGTTGATCCTTATATCACTTCGGTGGGTCAGCGGGTTATTGGTATAAGGTTAAAAACGAAAATAGGGCCTTTTTTTCTTAATGAGAATCCGTTAAGTGCGGTTTCGATTAGGTTAGATTTAGCCGCTAGTTTGAGTGCTAAGGGAAGTTTTAAGTTTCAGGATATTGCTTTTTTGGAGGCAACAAGGGAGTTAACGCATGGATATAATCAAAATCCAGTAACCAATGATATTCATGATGTCAATAATAATGGCGTGACAACTGAAAAGTTGGGTCGGGCTAATAATACAACATTATTGATTAATCAACAGAAGATTTTAATGTTAGATTCTTATATTGTGCCTGAAAATGAAAGTCGAAGGCCTGCCTATGATCTACAAAATCCAGCCACGGCTGTTGGCTTTACTCAAGGGGCGAAAGCTGAGTATGTTGTCGATGTTTTTAATAATCGAGATGATGCGGTTAATAGCTTGCTAAGTTATATTCCCGTTCCGCGAACAGGTTTAGATTTTGGAACTAATTTTCAAAGTGCACCATTTAAATGGAATATGAAAATGCAGGATAGTGGCTATAGTATTGAGGTGTTTGATAAAGATAACAATGATATAACAGCCGGATCAAGAAATAATTATTTAATTGAATATAGTGAAGATGCGACAACGAATGCAAATTATGAGAATGCGACATATACGCCAACATTTACGGACTTAACTTCAATGATTAGATTAAGAAATACAACAGGAATTAATTCGGGGGAGCGTGCAACGATAAAATTTGGTTATACTGTAGATGAGACAAATGAAAGTTTAGCGTTAAATCCCGAAAAATTGAATGCAATCAATGATTTTAGGCCATATTTCTCTTTTGTAGCGGGGAGCTCTGGTGTTCAAAGTGGGACACGTGTTGGTGCAAAATTACAGACGGGGGAAGTTAGTGGGATGCTGTATAATGATGTCTTCACAGATGGATTGTATAATGCTGCAACAGATGCACTAGTTGAAGATAGAACGGTTATTTTATTTAAAAAAAATGAGGCGAGGGTCTACCAAGAGCATGCACGCCAGCAGACAAATGGGCAGGGACAATTTAGTTTTTTAGGGTTATCAAATGGTGTCTATAAAGTCGACTTTAATAGTGCTAAATTAGCTGTAGGAGAAGAGTTTACACTTAGAAATCAAGGAGTAGATAATACAATTGATTCAGATGTCTATTATGTTGGCGCCCAAAAAGGAATTGTTGAAGGAATTAATCCAACAACAGAGGCGTCTAAACAGATAACAGCAGGTGTAATTACCTATAATTATCAGACGGACCTAAAAGTTACCCCCGATCAAGCAACCGTTGCTATGAGAGCATCTAATAGCCAGAAAACTCAAAGACAGATGGTAACAGCAGAAATACTACCTGCAAATTTCATGAGTATTAAAGCAACAGACGATGCAATTACCTGGGTAACTGGTGATTTGAATTTACTGCTGGCATCTAGTGGCCAATCAAGTAGTACATTAACAAGTGGGATGACAACAGGACAAGCGGAAGTCACAACAGCAACAGTAACAATTCGTGATATGTATGGTAATTCAGAGGAAGCAGTGATTCCCGTAAATATAAGCTCTAATGATATTCCTGTAATAACAGAGTCTGAGACTTTAGTTATTGAGGGTGGAACCATAATAACCGCGGAGTATTTACGCTCATTAGTTGTGGTAGCAGATACAGAAGATGGTCTATTAGAGCCAACAAGTAGCCATAATATTATTGTAAATCCTAATCAAGAAGCGATGACTCAAGGCCCCTACACGGTTACCTATGAGACAACAGATAGCCATGGGAATACGGTAATTAAAGCAGTTCCCGTCACCGTAGAAGACCGAGTAGCTCCCATAATTAGTAC
The DNA here is from genome assembly GCA_051652245.1 of Culicoidibacterales bacterium. Classification (GTDB taxonomy): domain Bacteria; phylum Bacillota_I; class Bacilli_A; order Culicoidibacterales; family Culicoidibacteraceae; genus BHER01. The sequence goes on from JBOFTV010000030.1 coordinate 10,320, forward strand.
AACAAAAACAGAAGTTATCATTGAAGCGCAAGCAGGAGCAGGAGTGCCAAATTGGGCAACACTGTTTGGTGCTACTGCTACTGACATTGTTGATGGTAATCTCACAAATCAAATCATCTACACGGAAAAAGAAGTAATTCCTAATGGTAATACCCCAGGAAATTATACCGTCGAACTCAATGTTGAAGATAGCGCGGGGAATGTGGCAACAACAGTGGAAGTGACGTATAGAATCGTGGATACAACAAAACCAATCATCAGCACAACAAAAACAGAAGTCATTGTTGAAGCGCAAGAAGGCAGCGTAATGAAGAATTGGGAAACACTGTTTGGCGTGAGTGCAGCAGATAGCGTGGACGGAAATATTACCAATAAAGTTATCTATACGGAAGTAACACCAATTACAAGTGATAACATTCCAGGAGATTATCTAATTAGGCTAAATGCTACAGATAATAATAGTAATCAAGCAACAACAGTAGAAGTGGTCTATAAAATCGTGGATACAACAAAACCGGTCATCAGCACAACAAAAACAGAAGTTGTTGTTGAAGCGCAAGAAGGCAGCGTAATGAAGAATTGGGAAACACTGTTTGGTGTGAGTGCAGCGGATGGCGTGGATGGAAATATTACTAATAAAGTTATCTATACAGGGGCAGTAGGAATCCCTAACGATAACACACCGGGAAATTACATTATAAGAATGGATGTCAACGACAGGCACGGTAATGATGCAACAACAGTAGAGGTGGTCTATAAAATTATTGATACAGCCATTCCAACCATTAGTACAGTAAAAACAGAGGTGACCACTGAAGCGACGGCTGGTCTCGTAACGAAAAATTGGGAAACACTATTTGGTGTGAGTGCAATTGATGGTGTAGATGGTAATATTACTAATAAAGTAGCTTATACAGAGCGACCACTAATTACAAGTGATAATATCCCCGGAAATTATATCATTCAACTTGATGTAATAGATAGTAATAGTAATCGTGCAATAACAACAGAAGTCCTTTACAAAATTGTGGATACAACAAAGCCAATCATTAGCACAACAAAAACGGAAATCATCGTGGAAGCTCAACTTGGACTCATAACGAAAAATTGGGAAACACTGTTTGGTGTCAGTGCAACGGATAGTGTTGATGGCAATATTACTAGTAATGTTGTCTACGCAATGACACCAGAAATTACAAGCGATAACCTTCCTGGTAATTACACCCTTAAAATGGACGTAACCGACAGCCATAGCAACCAAGCAACAACGGTAGAATCCCTTTATAAAATCGTTGACACAACTAAACCAATCATTACAACAACAAAAACGGAGATAATTGCTATTGCAAAACCGGGAGAAATAACCGAAAACTGGAGTGAAATATTTGGAGTTAGCGCCCTTGATACTGTTGATGGCGACATCACAAGTAATATCACCTATACGGAAATACCAATAATTCCAGATGCGAACACACCAGGAACCTATAAAATAAAACTTGAAGTTGGTGATAGCAGCAATAACCGCGCAATCCCAGTAGAAGTTAGCTATAAAATCATTGATAAAAATAGCCCCTTGATTAGCACAACAAAAACGGAGATAATTGTGGAAGCAACAACGGAAAATCTAGAAAAAAATTGGCAAGAACTCTTTGGAAGTAGCGCAATTGACGTGCGTGATGGTGACATTACAAATCAAATTAGATATACCGAAATACCAACAATACCAAATGCGTTTGCACAAGGAACATACACTATAAGACTTGATGTGACAGACACTGATAATAATGCTGCAGTACCAGTAGAGGTGACGTACAAGATTATCGATACAACGCCCCCAGTTTTAACAATTGCTAACTTAGCAATCAAACAAGCGCCAAAAATGGAGGGCATAAATCAAAATTGGACGAGCATATTTGGCATTACAGCAATTGATATTGTGGATGGTGATATCACCACAGAGCTAACATATACAATTGATCCAAAGTTAACAAGTATGGATCTTAAAGGACTCTATACAATTATTGTCCACACACGTGACCAAGCTAACAACCAAACGCAACAAACTATGCAACTACTCATAACCGATGACCTTAGTGATAATTCTGTGGTAATAAATGCTGACAACTTCAAATTAAAAGTTGGAGAAGTACCAACAGCAGACTACCTCAAAGAAGCGAAAGCAGAAGCTTTTGACACCAGTAATAAAGATGAATATAGGCCCATAAGTTTAACTATTGAAAATGAAGTTAGACCAATTAAACCGGGTGTTTACCCCCTCACTTTTATCACAAACGGGCATAAAAAGACTGTTCAAATGGTAGTCACAAGTGATCAGGCACTAGAAAATCAAACAGAACTTATAACAGCGAATAATTTTACCATGGTTGAAAGTAGTGTAACAACGGAAAACTTAATTCAAGCAGCGCAAGCAAAAGCGTGGAATATTGAAAATATGGCCCAAATAAAGCAAATTCCAGTTACAACGAATACACCAATTAAAAGAGGGTGGAACCAAGTGACATTTACAACAGTACAAAGCACAGAAATAACGGTAAACGGTCTAGTAACAAATCAAAGTCCCATCAACAGTGAAGCAGTAGTGGCATATGATTTCACAACAAGCTTAGACCAAATAGACCAACAAGACATCGTAGCGCTGGCTAAGGCCAAAGGATACGATGTCAGAAATCAATCACAACCAATTGAAATCCCGGTAAAATTTATTGGCCAAAAGCCGGAAACAGCAGGAACCTACACTGCTCACTTTGAGACAGAAAATGGTGGCTATGCTGACATAACGATGACAATTACAACAAGCTTTACTGAGACAATAGTCATCACAGCAGTCGAAGCAACAGTTGAACTAGTGGATGTTCAAAAAGCAATTGATACGCGAAGTCTAGAAGCATTCTTAATTGAACAAGAGCAAATCAAAGCGTATCACATCACAGAAGCAGGCAGCATTCCCATCCCAGTTAGCTTAGACATGAATATTCTTGACAATCAATTGCAAATAGGAACCTATTATATTACAGCGAATGCAAAAGGAGGTACAAGCACAACGCGCACCCTTGCCCAGCAAAACGAATTAGAAGCATCCAAAGTAATCAGAATCATTGTAGTTGATACAAAACCAACCTTAAGTGCAACAGGTGAGCAAACCTTTAAAACTTTGTTAACAAGTATTATTCTCACGGGAGCATCAATTGTTCTCCTAGGCAGGAACTACATTAAGAAAAAAGGCTCCCTGAAGAAGTGAAATATAATAAAAAAATAAAAAATCACAATAAAATCACAATAAAATCATTTTTACGACTAAACCCCTTGACAAGACAAAGCTAAATATGATATTCTATATCCAATCAATAATTTATGTAAGGGGTTTACAGAAAATGAACAAATTTATGCAAACAAGTTTGAGTGTCTTATTATTAGTCATTAGATAGCAGGGACTTTATCTTCGGATACAGGCCCTTTTAGTGATAAGGCGCCGGTGTCAGACTTCTAGCATACATATAAAGCTAGCACCAAATGGCGGTGTTAGCTTTTTTTTAAATAAAAAATGTGCGTAAATGTTATGTTGATTGCCATAATCAGTTAAAATCAGAGTATATAGTCTGAAAAATAGAGGAGTAGATATCAATGGAAAAAACAAATACAACTCGTAGTGGTGAAATGCGGAAAGGGAATAAACGCTCGCCACATCGTTCACTATTAAAAGCTTTAGGGCATATCGATGAGGAAATGGGGAAGCCAATTATTGGAGTCGCTAGTTCATTTAATGAAATTATCCCCGGGCATGTTCAGTTAAATCAAGTCGCACAAGCTGTTAAAGATGGTATCCGTCTTGCGGGCGGTGTGCCAATGGAGTTTAATACAATTGGTATTTGTGATGGCTTAGCTATGAATCACGTCGGTATGCGCTATAGCCTAGCTACGCGTAATATTATTGCAGATTCAATTGAATGTGTTGGTATGGCAACACCTTTTGATGCGATTGTCTTTATTCCTAACTGTGATAAAGTTGTTCCCGGAATGTTGATGGCTGCAGCACGGCTTAATATTCCTTCAATTTTTGTGTCCGGGGGACCAATGCTTGCAGGGACGTTTAAAGGGAAGAAAATTGGCCTTTCAGATATGTTTGAATATGTTGGTCGCTTGGAAAATGGCTTGATGACAGAAGCGGAATTTGAAGAAGCTGAAAATGCTGCTTGTCCTACATGCGGTTCATGTGCTGGAATGTACACTGCCAATACGATGAACTGTTTAACAGAAGTTCTTGGAATGGCATTACCTGGTAATGGGACAATTCCTGCTGTTTATTCAGCGCGGTTACGCCTAGCTAAGCAAACGGGTGTCCAAATCATGAAAGTTTTAGATGCTGGACTGAAACCGTTGGATATTATGACTAAAGCAGCTTTTCAAAATGCTTTATGTGTTGATATGGCCTTAGGTGGATCAACGAATACAGCCCTCCATTTACCAGCAATTGCTAATGAGTGTGATGTGCCATTAAGCTTAGATGATTTTGAAGAATATGCAAACCTAGTCCCACAAATTTCAAAACTGTCACCAAGTGGCGAACATTTCATTGAAGACTTAGATATGGCGGGTGGAATTTCTGCTGTTTTAAATGTCCTTAAAACCAATAATGTCCTTCAAGACATCAAAACAGTCAGCCTAGTCCCACAATTTACACTAGCGGATAATGGAAAAGTTCGTGATAGCGACGTTATCCATGATTTTGCGAATGCCTACTACCCAAATGGTGGACTTGCTGTCCTCAAAGGAAATATTGCTCCCGACGGCTCAATTGTAAAAGCTGGAGCAGTTTCAAAAAAAATGCAAACCCACACAGGTCCAGCACGAATTTTCGAATCAGAGAATGCTGCTGTTTCGGCAATTATGCGCGGTAAAATTGTTGCCGGTGATGTTGTTGTTATTCGCTATGAAGGTCCTAAAGGTGGTCCAGGGATGCCCGAAATGTTAACGCCAACTGCCGTTCTTGCCGGTGCTGGTCTAGCAGAAGATGTTGCTTTGATTACTGATGGTCGTTTTAGTGGAGCAACACGCGGAGCAGCAATTGGTCATGTCTCACCAGAGGCTGCAAGTGGTGGTTTGATTGGCTTATTATTTGAGGGTGATATCATTGAAATTGATATCCCGCAACGTAAATTACACGCATGTGTAACAGATGAAGAATTTGCCAAACGGCGCAAAACACAAGCACCATTTGTCCCAAGAATTAATAAAGGCTACTTAAAGCGTTATGCAAAACAAGTTAGTTCGGCTGATAAGGGAGCGATTTTTGAATGATAGAGTCTTCAATACCGCTTAGTGAGTTTAGGCGGGCTGCACAGACGATCGCGCCTTTTTTACGGAAAACGCATTTGCTTTTGAGTGATTATTACTCAACGTTAACGGGTGGAGAAATTTATTTTAAACCGGAGAATTTGCAACGAACAGGTTCGTATAAGGTGCGCGGGGCCCTGTTTAAAATTAGCCAAATGAGTGCTGCCCAAAAAGCTAAGGGCTTGATTGCAGCAAGTGCTGGGAATCATGCCCAGGGTGTTGCTTATGCTGCCCAGTTAGAAGGTATAAGTGCAACAATTGTGATGCCTGAAAATACACCACTGCTTAAAATAAATGAAACGAAAAATCATGGTGCTAACGTTGTCTTAAGTGGAAGTGTCTTTGATGAAGCATATGAGCATGCATGCCAACTTGCAAAAACAACAGGTGCAACACTTGTTCATCCCTTTGATGATATGCAAATTGCTACTGGGCAAGGAACGATGGTTTTTGAAATTTTAGAACAGCTGCCTGAGATTGATATTTTAATTGTGCCAATTGGTGGTGGTGGTTTAATTACCGGCGTTTCAATGCTTGCCAAGCTACTTAAACCAACAATTGAAATTATTGGTGTTGAACCTAGTGGAGCTGCAAGTATGCACGCTGCAATTGCTGCAGGGTGTCCGGTTGAATTACAACATGTTGAAACAATAGCTGATGGAACAGCTGTAAAGAAAGTTGGCACAAAGACATTTGCCCATGCTAAAAACTATATTGACAGGCTTGTATGTGTGGATGATGTTGAATTGGTTGATGCCTTTTTGACGCTAATTGAGAAGCATAAAATTGTTGTTGAGAATGCGGGACTGTTATCAGTGGCTGCCCTCAATAAAATTGATGTCACGGGTAAGAAAGTTGTCAGTATTCTAAGTGGTGGTAATATTGATGTTTTAACAATTTCGCAGATGATTCAGCGCGGGTTGATGCTGCGTAATCGGGTTTTTACATTTTCCATTTTCCTTTCGAATAAGCCGGGCGAGTTAGTTAATATTTCGTCGATCGTTGCTAATGCGTCGGGGAATGTGATTAAACTAGATCATAATCAGTTTTCTAGTATGGATCGGTTTTCACAAGTGGAGCTAATTGTTACAGTTGAAACATTTGGTGATGCCCATAAAAATGAAATAGTTAAAGCTTTAATTGATGCAGGATATAGCATTCAAATAGTTAATGAAAGGAGTAAATAGGAATGAATAACAAAGAAATGACTGGTGCACGTGCAGTATTAGAAGCACTAAGGCGCCTGGAAGTTGCTTATATTTTTGGCTATCCAGGTGGTTCAATTATTCCCATTTATAATGAGTTATATGATTTTGAAGGGGTAGAACATATTTTTGTTCGCCATGAACAAGGAGCATCACACGCAGCGGATGGATATGCGCGTGTAAGCGGCAAAATCGGTGTTTGCCTAGCAACTTCAGGTCCAGGAGCAACTAACCTTGTAACGGGGATTATGACGGCTAAAATGGATTCGATTCCGCTGTTGGCAATTACAGGACAGGTTACGAGTAAATTACTAGGGAAGGATGCCTTTCAGGAAACGGATATTGTTGGAATTACGATGCCAATTACGAAGCATAGCTTCCTAATTAAAGATATTAAAGAGATTCCGGAGTTAATCCATGTTGCTTATCAAATAGCAATGAGCGGTCGAAAAGGCCCAGTTTTGGTGGATATTCCTAAAGATATTCAGATGCAGACAATTAGTCAAGCAGATTTTGAAGTAGCATTTGCGCAAGGGGTATTGGAAAAGCCTAAATATGATAGCACGTATATTGTTGGAAATGAGGGGGAGCTCAAGCAACTATTAGCGGCTGCCAAAAGACCAATAATTATTGCTGGTGCTGGTGTTGTTTGTTCAAACTGTGCAGCAGAATTATATGATTTCACCCGCCATTTTGATATTCCTGTTGTCAGTACCTTACTTGGACTAGGAGCAATTCCGCTAGCGGATGACTATGCTCTAGGGATGATTGGAATGCATGGGAGTATTTATGGGAATTATGCACTGCGAGATGCTGATTTAGTCATTGCTTTAGGGATGCGTTTTGATGACCGGGTAACGGGAAATCCGGAAACATTTATTCCCAATGCCAAAATAATTCATATTGATATTGATCGAGCAGAAATTAATAAAAATAAACCCGTTGACGTAGGAATTGTTACCTCGGCTAAAAAGGGACTTGCCCTACTACAACAAGCAGCAACAAAAACCAAGCATCTAAACTGGCTTGAACAAATTAATGCCTGGAAGCATGAATTTCCTTTGGTTCCAACTAAAAGTGCCGAAGGTCTTACAGCGGGTCAAGTTGTTGATTATATTAGCAATATAACTGATGGTAAAGCAATTGTTGTCACTGATGTTGGCCAACATCAGATGTGGGTTGCACAGCATTATAAGTTTACCACACCGCGATTTTTTGCTTCTTCTGGGGGAGCAGGGACGATGGGGTATGGAATTCCTGCAGCACTGGGGGCTCAATTTGCAGCGCCTAATGAGTTAGTTATTGCCTTTGTTGGTGATGGTGGTTTTCAAATGACATGCCAAGAGTTAATGACGATTCATGCCGAAAAATTACCAGTTAAAATTGTTATTATTAATAATGGCTTTTTGGGAATGGTACGCCAGTGGCAGGAACTATTCCATACTAAGCGGTATTCATCTGTTGATCTAGCAGTCAACCCTAATTTTGAAATGCTTGCCCAAAGTTATGGCTTAGATGCGGTGACAATTTCAACAGAAGCAGACTATCCCTTACTTAAAGAGGCAATTACCAATGATCGGGCAACAGTTATTAATATTCATGTTGCCAAAGAAGAAAATGTTTTCCCAATGATTCCCGCCGGTCTTGGTGTGGATCAAATTGTGCATGGAGGTGAGGAAAATGAATAAGTATTATATTAAAATACTAACCAAATCCCATGCGGGTACGGTTTCCCGCTTGCTATCCCTTTTTGCGAGTAGAGGAATTAGTATTGATACAATTAATTCAGGTGATGAAGTCGGGTCAAATTGTTCAAGAGTTGTCTTAGGAATTATGGCATCAAAGAGTCAATTAGAAATAATTTGTCACCAAATTGAGCGATTATATGATACAATTTCAGTAACGCTTTATAATGAAGATGCGTTAGAAGTAGAAGCCCTGATAATTAAGTTAAAAGCAACCGCTGGAATTTTAGACAAGTTATGTAATATTTTAGCAGCACAGACAATTGAAGTGATTTCACACTGTCAAACAGTCATCGTCCTTGGTAAAATTGGTACAGCTTCTCAATTAGGCGAAGCGCGAAAACAATTAGCAGGTTTTGAAATAATTGAAGAAATTCACACCGGAGCAACGGTTATTGCAAAAAATTAAGAATTAAGAAGGAGAATTATTATGAAAGTTTATTATGACAAAGATTGCAACAAGGCAGCATTAGTGGGGAAGAAAATTGCCATTATCGGATATGGTAGTCAAGGGCATGCCCACTCACTTAATTTAACAGAAAGTGGATTTGATATTCGTGTAGGAATGTATAGCATGGAGTCAAAATCAGCAAAGCAAGCGGCAGAAGATGGTTTAAGCGTTAAATTGATTAAAGATGCTGTTCTAGAAGCAGATGTTGTAATGATCCTTGCCCCTGATGAAGTGCAACGTGACTTATATTACAATGATATTGAGCCAAACTTAAAACAAGGTGGATACTTAGTATTTGCTCATGGATTTAATATTCATTACGGTCAAATCGTACCCCGTGCAGATTTAAATGTCTTCATGGTTGCGCCAAAAGGACCAGGACACATGGTGCGCCGAACATACACCGAAGGCTTTGGTGTACCCTCACTAATCGCTATTTTCCAAGATCCAACGGGCAATACGCAAGAAGTTGCTTTAGCTTATGCATCAGGAAATGGTGGTGGACGCGCCGGAATTATTGAAACAACATTTAAAGAAGAAACAGAAACAGATTTATTTGGTGAGCAAGCTGTACTATGCGGCGGCGTATCTGACTTGATGAAAGCGGGATTTGATACCCTAGTTGATGCTGGATATGCACCAGAAATGGCTTATTTTGAATGTGTGCACGAAATGAAATTAATCGTGGACTTAATTTATGAAAAAGGCTTTGAAATGATGCGCTATTCAATTTCAAATACAGCTGAATATGGTGATTATATTACTGGCCCAAAACTAGTAACAGATGACACGCGTAAAGCAATGAAAGAAATCTTAACAGATATTCAAAATGGAAAATTTGCCAAAGACTTCTTACTAGACAAACAAGTAAACTTCCCAACGCTTAATGCAAGCCGTCGTCTATGGTCAAACCACCCAATTGAAGTAACGGGTAGAGAACTACGCTCAAAAATGAACTTCACAAAGAAATAATTGTGGAAGCTACGTCATACTGAGTATGGCGTTTTCCTTTTTTTTAAAAAAAATAGTTAGGAGATATGAGCATGAAAATTATAAATACCTTAAAGGCACCAGCAGCCTTAGGACCGTATTCGCAGGCTGTTGAAGTTGGAGACATGTTATTTTTATCAGGGCAAATTCCTTTTTGTGTAGCAACTAATGAGTTGAAAGTTGCAACGATTGAAGAGGCAACAGAAACGGTTTTTGATAACATTGAATTTGTCCTCGCCGAGGCGGGTTCAAGTTTACAAGAAGTTGTTAAAGTGACGGTTTTTATGAAGGATATTGGTCAATTTGATGAAATGAACGTCATTTATGCTAAGCGATTTGGGACTCATAAGCCAGCAAGATCAACAGTCGAAGTAGCTAAATTACCAAAGGATGTTCCCGTGGAAATTGAAGTTATTGTTAAGAAATAGTTAGGAATTATTGAAGCTCATATTGAGGAGTACGAATCAGGGTTAAAAAAGTAGGGAGAGAATAGAGATGAAAGCACGAATAACAGCTTTAATATTAAATATTTTATTAGGATTAATTGGGTTTATTTTGATACTAAATCCGCAAACGGGAGTTGATTTTGCCCGATACTACATCGGAGGAATTTTAATTGTGACATCAATTGTGCCATTTTGGTCATTCTATCAGACCAAAGATGCCAAAAAGGACTGGAAAAGATTGGCGCAAGGAATTTTTCTAGCAGTATTAGGGCTAGTTTTCTTGATTAGTGTGAGTTTTTCCGCAGTCGTTTTTGCTTCATTATTATTATTTTGGATGGTTTCTTCAGGTATTATGAAAATAATCATCGCCTTTGAATATCGAAAAGTTTTCAAAGAAAATTGGTGGTATATGTTGATTTTTGGGACGATTTCGTTATTATTTGCGATGTATATGGTCTTTAATTTACAACAAACATTATTATTCTTTGTTTCCGTATCAGGTTTATTTATGCTTGTTGAGGCTAGTATGGGAATTGTTGATATGCTATTATCACATAAGAAATGACAATAGAAAAAAGGCTGCAGCTAGATTAAATTTAGCTGCAGCCTTTTTTTCTATTTATCAGTGATGATTTGCTGAATATAGGTAAGTCCGAGGGATTCTAATGTTCGCCCCTTTATCCGAAAATCAGTTGACATACAATTTCCAGCAATCGTGATTAGTGAAGTACAAGTAGGTGTTGGCACCTTAAAATAAGCCCCAAGGGATTCAAGTAAGACAAGTCCCTGGGGGACATCTTCCATAATATAACGTGAATTACTAACTAAAGGCCCCTTAATCGAATCAAATTGGGCATAATGATCAAAAATGGCTTTAGCATCAACCATCGAATCCAATGCTGTATTTCGCAGCTTGCAGGCCTCCAGATAGGATTTCCCGGGTAAGCCTAAAGCTGTTAAAACGCTAATTTTCTCAGCATCAAGGGACTCAACTAACGACCAAATAGCCGGGGAAAAGACCTCTTTATACATCCAATACTCACCCCCACTAAAATCAATTCGGGGAATACTCATAATGCCCCCAACAGTATGAACAATTAAATTAGGATTTTGTAAAGCCGCCTCAATGACACTATCAAGCAGCCTAAAATTATACCCCCAATCAGCTAATTTTTCCAGTGTTTGGAGACCACGTGCACGTGGATAAACCCCTACTGGATTACAAATGTTTTTAAAAGAGACGGTAACCTCAGCTGGATTGGTAATCCGGCAATCCAAGGGAGAACTCTCAGCTTCGACAATTGTCAAATCTAACAAAGGAGCATGCTTTAAGAAGAAAGTCGTCCCTAAATAGCCCGGTTCAAGCAAAATAATTTGCCCATCGTGTAAATAGGGGAGCATTTTCAACAAAATCTGTTCATGATAAGTTGTTGGGACAAACAGGACAACAGCTTGCGTTGTTTTGGTCAAAGCCTGTGCATAATCATCGGTTACAAGATCAAGATTAACAACAACTTTACCCTCTGGCGCATATAAAGTCAAAAGCCCATCATTATCCCTAGTCTGTAAAAAATGCTCAACCTCTCCTAGTTTCGATGTTTTTAAAACTGTGATGTGATGACCTTTAGCCTTCAAATCAGCAGCCATCGCGCTGCCACCATTTCCAAAGCCAACAATGGTAATATCCATTTTATTTTTCTCCTCAATTTAGTGTAGGTCTTTAACGTGTTAGTTTCAATGCTGCCATCCCTACCATAACATTAAGTATACGCTATAAATTGTGAAAAAGATAGGAAAGCTTTTCATCTTGGGAATCATGACCTTCAAAAATAAAACCAATTAGCAAAACACTGTACATACCTTTACATTCACGCTAAAACCAAGTAAAATTAGACTATAATAAAAAAGTGAGGTAAGAAAATGGAAAAAATCTTAGTCTTTGGACACAAGAACCCCGATACTGATACAATCTGCTCAGCAATTGCCATGGCCTATTTGAAAAAGCAATTAGGTGTTGAAAGTGAAGCTGTTTGCTTAGGAGGGGTAAATGATGAAACAGCCTTTGCCTTAAAAGCGTTTAAGACAGCCACTCCGCGCCAAATAGGTGATGTTAGTTTAGAGGCTAAACAGGTTATTTTAGTCGACCATAATGAATTTGCTCAAAGTGCCGATGGCATTGAAAAAGTCGAAATTATTGAAGTAGTTGATCACCATCGTATTGCTAATTTTGAGACAACAGGTCCACTATTTTATCATGCTGAACCGGTTGGTTGTACAGCAACAATTATTACCAAAATGTTTGTGCAAAACAGCATTGAAATTCCAACAGCAATTGCCGGGCTGCTATTGAGTGCTATTATTTCGGATACGCTCCTGTTTAAATCACCAACAAGCACGCCGCAAGATGAACAAATTGCTACAGAGCTAGCACAAAAAGCGAATGTGGATGTTAATATCTATGGATTAAATCTGCTAAAAGCTGGTGCTTCAATTGCTGGTAAAAGTGCAACAGAATTAATTAATATTGACAGCAAACCATTTTCAATGGGAACATTTAATGTGGAAGTTGCGCAAATTAGTGTTGTTGATTTAGCTGATGTCCGTGCCCTAAAAGTTGAGCTCTTAGTAGCGATGGAAGATGCGCGAACAGCAAAGCAGCAAGATTTGTTCTTTGTGATTGTCACAGATATTTTAGCAAATAATTCCTTTGGCATTATTTCCGGGTCAGGTCAGATTGTCGAAATGGCTTTTGGAGCTAAAATTATTGATGATATGATTGAACTCCCAGGAATTGTCTCGCGTAAAAAGCAGGTTGTTCCGGCGATGACTACTGCAAGCTTAGCCATATAAGGTCGAAAAAGCTTATCGAAGGGTAAGCTTTTTTTTATCCCATTAGTTAAAAGTTTGGCGTTTGGTAGTGGAAGTCAAGAGGCGGATAAATATTACGAAAATATAGGTAACCGGCTTTTTTTCGGGTATAATAGAAGATAGAAGCTTAATAATCAAGCTAAATTAGAAAAAAAGGGTGAGCAAAATTGAAGATGATTTCATGGAATGTTAATGGCTTAAGAGCCGTTATGAAAAAAGGATTCGAGGAGTTCTTAGATAAAGAGGATGCCGATTTTATTTGCCTTCAAGAGATTAAATTACAACAAGGGCAGATTGATTTGTCGCATTTACCCTATAAAATATACTGGAATTATGCCCAAAAGAAAGGCTATTCGGGGACGGCAATTTTAACAAAGCATGAACCACTAGCCGTATTCTATGGGATTGATATGGCAATTCATGATGATGAGGGGCGTGTTATTACGCTTGAATATGCCAATTTCTATCTCGTTACGGTTTATACGCCCAATGCCAAGCGTGATTTGTCACGAATTCCTTATCGGATGACGTGGGAGGATGATTTTAGAGCCTATTTATTATCCCTCAATGGCTGTAAACCTGTTATTGTCTGTGGTGATTTAAATGTTGCCCATACCCAAATTGATCTGGCTAATCCCAAAACCAATAAAAATAATGCGGGTTTTACTCTGGAAGAACGGTCGCAGTTTAGCAAATTATTAGAAAATGGTTTTATTGATAGCTACCGTTATTTGTATCCAGACGATCTGGGAGCATATAGCTGGTGGTCTTATATGGCGGGTGCAAGAGAGCGAAATATTGGTTGGCGGATTGATTATTTCTGTATTTGTGCCTCACTTAAAGGGCAATTAGTTGATGCCTTTATTTTACCGAATCAACATGGTTCAGATCACTGCCCAGTCGGCATTATCATTGACATTAAAACAATTTAAAGGAGGAATACGGCAATGGCTAAGAAGAGTAAAACAACATATTTTTGTACAGAATGTGGAACAGAATCAGTCATGTATCTAGGAAAATGCCCCGGCTGTCAGCAGTTTGGGACGATGGTTGAGGGGCTGGATAAGAAGGTTAAAAATAATAGTGAACGTCAAATCGCACCAATGCGATCGGAAGTGCAAGTGCTTAAAGATATTCCCCCACATGAGGAAAATCGAATGAAATCCTCAATGAGTGAATTTAATTTAGTTGTCGGTGGAGGAGTTGTCCGGGGCTCATTAACGTTACTTGGTGGTGAACCAGGGATTGGAAAGTCAACATTATTGCTCCAAATTGCAGCGGAATTTGCCCATAGTGGTCGAAAAGTTTTGTATGTTAGTGGAGAGGAAAGTCCCTATCAGGTTAAATTACGAGCAGAGCGTCTAAATGTTGCAACAGAGTCGTTACTCTTTTTTGCAGAAACGGATATTGATATGATTATTGATCAAGCGAAGCGATTAGAGCCTGATTTATTGATTATTGATTCAATTCAAACGGTTTATCTCGATGCAATTGCTAGTGCTCCAGGGAGTGTGACACAAATTAGGGAGTGTACGGCGCAGTTTATGCGGCTGGCGAAGCAGCTAAATGTGACGATTTTCTTGGTTGGCCATGTGACCAAAGATGGTACCATTGCAGGGCCAAAAATCTTAGAGCATATGGTTGATACGGTCCTTTATTTTGAGGGGGAAACGCAAAATAGTTTTCGCATTTTGCGAACGGTAAAAAATCGATTTGGTTCAACCAATGAAATTGGCGTTTTTGATATGCAAGCCTCTGGACTTGTTGAGGTCACAAATCCATCGGAGCTATTTTTGGAGAAGCGTGAGCATAATTATAGTGGAATTTCAGTTTGTGCAACACTTGAGGGGACAAGGCCATTATTAATTGAACTGCAGTCACTACTTTCACCAACATATTTTGGTAACCCCCGAAGAACATCATCGGGGATTGAGCATAATCGCCTGGCTTTGATTTTAGCGGTGCTTGAAAAACGTGCCGGGATTTTGTTGCAGAATCAAGATGTCTTTTTAAAGGTAGTTGCCGGGATGAAAATTGATGATCCAGCAGCTGATTTAGCAATTGCTACCTGTATTGCCTCAGCTCATTTTGAAAAACCGTTGCCAGCAGGAGTTGCCTTTATTGGTGAAGTCGGTTTAACGGGTGAAATTAGGCGTGTTACAAGACTAGAAGAGCGGATTAAAGAATGTCTGAAGCTCGGATTTACGCAGATTTTCGTACCTAAAGGTGGCGAGTTTAAGCCAAATAAGGCGATTACAACAGTAAGTACAATTAGAGAGGCACTAACGACGCTGGATTTAATTAAATGATGGAGGAATGACAATGAAATATGATGTAATTATTACAGCTGCGGGAAGTGGTTTGCGGAGTGGTCTTGCTTTTAATAAAGTTTTTTTCGTTATCGGGGGGAAACCATGTTTTATGCATTGTGTGGATTTTTTTCTTGAGGATTTGGGTGTGGGGAAGATTTATTTGGTTGTTGATGCTAAGCAACAGGAGCAGTTTATGGAGACTTTGAAGCAGTTTAATGTTGATTTGAAGCGCGTTGTTCTGGTTTATGGGGGGGCAACGAGGCAACAGAGTGTTTTTGCGGCGTTAAAGTTGGTGAAAGCTTTTCATGTGCTAGTTCATGATGCTGCAAGACCCTTTATTGATCGCGGGCAGGTCGATGCCTTAATAAAGACGCTGGTGTTTGAAAAAGCTGCGATTTTAGCAATTCTTGCTACTGATACATTAAAGCAGGTGGATGCCTTTAAGCAGGTCAATTTGACAATTGAGCGCACCAAAGTTTATTATGCGCAAACACCGCAAGGGTTTAATACGGATGTTTTATACCGCTGTCATACACTGGCTGCGTTAGAAGAATTTGAGGCAACCGATGATGCACAATTATTAGAGTACGAAGGAAGTACGAAGGTACAAGTTGTCGAGGGCAGTTGCTATAATATGAAAATTACAACGCCTGAAGATGTGAAAATGGCGCAGCTATATTATGCATTTTTAACAAATAGTAAGGAGGAGTTAGCATGAGAATTGGCCAGTCAACAGATATTCATCAATTAGTTGAAGGCCGTCCCTGTATTTTAGGGGGCGTTAATGTTCCTAGTGACCGCGGATTACTGGGCCATTCAGATGCCGATGTGCTCTTGCATGTGGTTGCTGAGGCAATTTTAGGAGCGTTGGGTTTAGGTGATTTAGGGACACATTTTGCGGATACAGATGCCAAAAATTTGGCAATGTCATCAAGTGTGATTGTTAAATATGCTGTATTAGAGATGCAAAAAAAGGGGTATCGGGTGGCTAATATTGATACTTTGATCATGGCACAAGTACCACGATTAGAACCATATAAGCAGCAAATGACGCAAAATATTGCCGCTTTATTGGAAGTTGACGTTGAACAAGTTAATGTTAAGGCAACTACAGGGGAAAAATTAGGTTTTGTTGGTCGGAGTGAGGGAATTATGGCTCAAGCAGTTGTTTTATTGCTTACGATTTAAAAAAAGTGGATTTATGTTATAATGGATTTATAACATAAAAGCAGAGGAGTGAATTTAGATGGTTACAAATGAGCAACAGGCAATGAAACTAAGGATATTACAGGGGTTTTATCTGAGTGTGTTTGTCTTAAATACAATGGCGATAGTGCCGGTTATTGGTATTTTTGTCGGTTGGTGGGCCGTCTTTTTTTCATTAGTTGCTTTAGGGTTTGGGGTTGTTATTTTAGTGCTATCAGTTGGTGCTAAAATAACGGTGCTTCCGGGTGTCTTGACAGTTATTGCAGCTGGTCTGGGTGTTTTAGGCATCATAATTATTGCTTTAGGGGCGCAGTCATTTCTGTTTTTTACTGGTGTTTTCTTGGGCTTGAGCTCGGCAATTGTACATGTGATTTCAGCTGTGTTTACGATGAAAACACGTGGGAGGATTAAGCGGAAGCAACAGGATTTGGAGTTGTATGCCAATAGTTTTTCAACTTATGTTGATTAGGTAGGAGGAAATAGCAGTATGAAAATACCGGAAATTACGAGTTATTTGCGCAAGGATATTGTGCAGGTTCCAGAAATTATCAAGGAGTATGCTACAGGAATTTGTGTCTTTGGTAAAACAATTAGGTCGCTTGCTTTTACAACGGATATTGCGATTATTAAAAATATTAATGCAGATGCGATTATTGCGGTTTACCCATTTAGTCCACATCCGTCAATTACGGCAGCGATTACTAAGGTTGCTGATGTGCCAGTCTTTTGTGGTGTTGGTGGTGGTTTAACACAGGGTTCGCGTAGCGCCCATGTTGCTTTGCATGCGGAGTTTCAGGGGGTTACGGCGGTTGTTTTAAATGCGACGGCACCAGTGGAAACAATTGCTTTGGTAAAGGCTAGTATTGATATTCCAGTTGTGATGACAATTGTCTCACGCCATACAAATGTGCTAGAGAAACTTGAGGCAGGGGCAACAATTATTAATGTTAGTGGAGGCCGAAATACAGCAAATATTGTTCGCTCAATTAGAAGAGCGTTTCCAACATTACCAATTATTGCAACCGGAGGTCCAACAGATAAAGACATCTTAGAAACAATCGAGGCTGGTGCAAATGCGATAACATATACACCGCCAACAAATGCCGAATTATTCAAAAAGAAAATGGATAATTATCGGCAAGAAGAAAATCAGAATAAAGGGGAATGATTATTATGAGAAGAAATTTAGTGAAAATTATAGGGAGTTTATTATTATTACTAGCAATACCAACTAAGGTAATGGCAGCAACAGCACCAATTGTGACACCGGTGCCAATTTCTGGTCAGTTGGAGTCGACAACAAATAACAAACCATTAGGAATGAGTGCATATTCCTTTGAAATTTCAGTGGCTGAGGCAAAACTTTTGACAACAGAATTAGCAAGTGGTCCAACAAATGCTAATATCCAGTTTGAAAATTTATTTGCACGAATCAATCTTTATGCATTACTAGAGACAAATCCAATGGAGCTTGAACAAATTAATAAAGGTATTCCTGGTGTTTATCCACTGACTTTTAAGGTGAGTTTCAATGGTGATTTATTAGAAAACACGGTGCAGGTGACAGTGATGGCTGATAAGGATAATACAATAATTTATTTTGCTGGTGGCGCTGTAATTGGTTTGTCAGTTATCTTTATTATTGTAATTATGAGAGCTAAACGAAAATAGAAATTTCCTGGGAAATAGGGGAAAAAAGTCTTAGAAACAAGTGCAGCAGTTGATTGGTGGTCAAAATCAGCAATAGAGCAGATTATCCCGTAAAAAAAGCCCTGTTATCAGCTAACAGGACTTTTTTTACGGGATGAAATGTTAAAAACAAGAAAAACTGCTCATCTTGACAATACTAATGTTGATTATCCTCAAAAAATCTGCTTACCCCGATATTTTTACAAATGTTTCCTGTTGAGGAATCCGCCAAACCACCGGTTCAAGGGCAAAAACATCTAAATCCTTGATACTTGCAACAACAATCTGACTAACATCATATGTTTTAAGATAATAATTGCCCAAGTTGCCAACCATAACAGCAGTATATTGCGTATAATCGGCTTTTAAATTACCGGTTTTAACCGCACCTTTAGGAATATCAACAGAGGCAAGTGTATGGAAGGCTGTGGAGATAACCGTTTGTGTATCCCCCGTAGGCTTAGCAGTCATTTTGTTGTAAACTGTTCTAACAAAGCGTGAGGGCGGTGTATTATCACCCGGTAATCCAAAAGCGCCATTTCCCTGACCAAAGGCTCCAAGTGTTAATCCGGGTAAGTTAATTGGACTATTTGGTGTCGGTTTTAGTCCAATATAATTTTGGAGATTTGTTAAATGCCAAGGGAGATCTGGACTATTTGACATCACACCAACGGGATTATCGTAAACTTTAATCCCATCTTTAACCGGTTCAATAACAATAGTATGCCCAGTTGTATCAGATAGAATCCAATGCAAGGGGAGAATTGTATTAAAAAGACCAAATACGGTATCAGTAATGGTGATTTTTGGAATAAGTGCCTTAACCTCAGCTAAACTAGCACAACTTGACAATAGATAGTGAACAACCTCATGAGGCGCAAGATTAATATTACCACCAACAGGCTGCTTAGCATAAGTTGCATACTGTGGAAAATAAAGCGCACAGCACATCAAACCATGTTCATTTAAGCCATCAGCAAAAACATAATTCCCCGAAAATTGGGCCACACCTATCAGTGCATGTTTTGTTGTAAACGGCGTTGAATGACTATTTCCCTGCCACTGAAAATTACGGGGAATACCCACAATATCTGGTTCCAAAACAATCACAAAATCCATCGTCCGTGCTAAGATAAAATCCCCAGAAGATTCTGGTTGAAAACTAAAACTTGTACACATACTAAACCCCTACTTTCATTTAAATCATACAACAATCATACCATATTAAAGAAAAAGATAACCCTAAAAAGGTTATCTTTTAACTAAACTACAAAACACTAATAAAGCGATACTGCCGTGCTGGCATAATTGGACTCAAAGTAATACCCCGAACATTATCAGCAGCAATCCACTTAGTGGCTCTCTGATAAAGTGGAATAAAGACCCCATCTTCTAAAAGCGTCGCCTCAGCGGGCAGATAGGCTAAAGCCCGTTGCATTGGTTGCGTTGCCAGCCCTGCTGATTCAGCTAAGGCATAGGCATCTTCATACGTTGCATTACGATAATTTCCATAATTATAGGTTGTATCAGCTTTAAAAAGCGTGAAAAATGATTGAATATCTGCATAATCAACACCCCATTGACCGTGTCCTGCAGGTGTTTGCTTTTGCATAACTTGCTTATAATAAATATTTGCAGGCACACCAACTAGATTAACCGTAACAGCGGGTAAATTTGTTTCAATTTGTGATTTAACATTTTCATAAATACTTTTAAATAAGGCGCTATCAGGGAAACTTAAATCAAAAGCTAATGATTGCTGTCCTAATTCAAGCTGGGCCTGTGCTAACATTGTCAAGGCAGCACCTGTATCAAAATTTGAAGTATTGGGAATCGGACTAAGGTCTCTAAAAGTCTGCCCTAAGAAATCACCAAAGTTTTCAGGAATCAAGCTATTTAATGGCTGGGAACCATTTTTTAAAATCGAATCAGTAATGATTGATTTGTCGATTGCCTTAGAAATTGCTAATCTAAATGACTTATTAGCAAGCACATCATTAGCACTTGCTGTTGTTCCCGATAAATAGAAGTAGACAATACTTGGTGAAATATCACTAGCAATATTTGGATTTCCAGCATATTTATCATTTAATTCCCCATCAACCAAAATCATATCTAAAGAACCATCATCAAAAAGCAAACTTTGCGTTGCAGCCTCTTTAATCACGCGCATATTAACGCCCGTTAGGCTAACATTCTCTTGATCCCAGTAATTAGGATTCTTAGAGAAACTGATTTCCAAAGCGGGATCAAATGTTTCAAGGCGAAAGGGACCGTTGGCAAGTGTTGTAGCCGCACTACTACCATAGGCATCACCAACAGTCTGATAAAACTTCTCGTTTAGTGGTGCCATTGTGGGAAAGGCCAGCACATCTAAAAAGTAAGCCACTGGTTTTTCCAACGTAATTTCCAAGGTTAATGGATCAATTGCCTTAGCCCCTAGTGTACTAGGTTCACTTTGCTTTTGGGTAATTGCTTTGCCATTTTTGATATAGTGGGTAAAGTAGGCGTAATCCGCCTGGTCATTAGCGCTTAACAACTGCCACGCAAAAACAAAATCAGCAGCAGTTAGCGCCTCACCATTACTCCATTTAGCATCAGGCTGCAGCGCAAAGCGATACACCAAGCCATCAGGAGAAATAGTCCAAGAAGCAGCAGCACCAACAGTTAACTTACCCAAATTATCGTAAGTTACTAGTGTTTGCAGATACTGACCAATATTCTGAAAATCAACACCGGTACTCGTTTTATGCGGATGTAATGTTGAAAACTCACTATCGGAGGCAAGCCTTAAAGTATTAGGAACCGACTTATTAGTATTATTCCCGCAACTCGCTAAAAATAGGACAAAAACCGACATAATGATAAATATTTTTTTCATAAAAAAAATCCTCCTCTATAGTTATTTACTTAAACCCCATTGTACCAAAAAAAGAGGGGCTTTGACAACAAAAAGCACATTTTCATGCTATAATAGAGCTAATAAATTGAAGGAGATGGAGGCAATAACGATGGAAGAAATTGATTTGAAGCAGGCGATGTTTGATATTGTCGATAAGCAAGTAACCGAAAATGAGCCGAAAATTGTCAAACAAACAATGACAAGATTAAGCAGTTTAGGCTATGATATTCCCGCAGCACGGATTAAAATTGCTGCTGTTTTAGCTGAACAGATGTATGATTCAATGCAAACTGGGACCTTTGATGGAGCAGGCTATAGCAGAAAACTAACGGATTTAAAATAAGGAGGAGGACATTAAATTATGACAAATAAATTACCGCGTCGCCAAGAGGTAGCGCTTGAAAAGACATGGGATCTGACAACAATATTTACCAGTGATACAGTGTGGGAAGAAGCGTTTGTGGCACTCCAAGAATTGGTGCCAACCATTCAAGCATACAAGGGAAAGCTGATTTTAAGTCCCAAGCTACTCCTAGAAGCACTAGAACTGCGCAATCATTTGATGGAGCGTCTAGCTAAATTATATGTCTATGCGCATCTACAAGAAGATGGTGATACAACCAACACATTGTACCAAGCAATGAGTAATCGGGCAATGAGTCTCTATACTAAAGCCGGTGCAGAGTTTGCTTATTTTAATGCGGAATTGATGGAGGCTGATCCGGATATCTTGCAACAATATTTAGTATCATTTTCCGGGCTTGAAATTTATCAACATGAAATGGCAGAATTATTAGCGCGCCGAAAATATATCTTAAGTGAAAAAGAAGAAGCAATTTTAGCCAAAGGTAGTGAAATTATGGCCCACTCAGGGAAGACTTTTTCGATATTAAATAATGCTGATTTAGTTTTTCCAACAATTACTGGCGAAGACGGATTACCTGTCCAATTATCACATGGACTCTATGGCAAGCTAATGGAATCATCAAATCGCCAAGTGCGGGTTGATGCCTTTAAAGCGGTTTATAAAACATACACAGACTTGAAAAACACATTTGCAACAACTTTAACGGGGAGTGTTAAGAAGGATAACTTTAGTGCAAGTGTTCGGGGCTATCACAGCGCTAGGCATAAAGCGCTATTTAATAATAGTATCCCAGAAACGGTTTACGATGCCTTGATTGTAGCAGTAAATGATCATCTTCCGCTGCTCCATCGCTATGTAAAACTACGAAAAAGAGCCTTGAAACTGGATACAATTCACATGTATGATCTCTATGTACCAATGGTTGAAGAAGTTGACTTAAGTTTTAGCTATGAGCAAGCCAAAGAAATGATTCTAGCAGCTCTAAGTGTCCTAGGTAAGGAGTATACGGCGATTTTAGAAGAAGCCTTTGCTAACCGCTGGATTGACCATGTCGAAAATAAAGGGAAAAGAAGCGGGGCCTATTCATCGGGAACATATGGGACAAATCCGTATATTTTAATGAATTGGCAAGACAGTCTTGATAATGTCTATACCCTAGCACATGAATTAGGTCACAGCGTCCATAGTTACTACACAAGGAAGCACCAACCCTTTATTTATGGGAGCTACTCAATTTTCCTAGCAGAAGTTGCCTCAACAACGAATGAAAATTTATTGACTGCCTATTTATTAGAGAAATTTACGGATAAGAAAATCCGTGCCTATATTATTAACCACTATTTAGATGGTGTCAAGGGTACTGTTTTCCGCCAAACACAGTTTGCACAATTTGAGTATCTGATTCATAATGCTGATAGTGAGGGGGTTGCCCTCACATCTGCCTATTTAACGGATGAGTATTTCAAACTGAATGCGCAATATTATGGGCAAGCAATGACTTATGATGAAGAAATTGGCATGGAATGGGCACGAATACCACATTTTTATTATAATTATTATGTTTATCAATATGCGACGGGCTTTAGTGCTGCATCAGCCCTATCAGCGAAAATTTTAACAGAAGGTCAACCAGCAATTACTGCTTACTTGGACTTCTTGAAAGCTGGTTGCTCTGATTATCCAATTAATGTTTTGCAAAAAGCCGGTGTCGATATGACAACAAATGCCCCAATTATTGATGCCTTAAAGATCTTTGAACAAAGATTGACAGAGCTAGAAGTACTATTGTAATGTTAAATAAAAACGAACAGAAATCCTGTGATTTCTGTTCGTTTTTATTATGGGGAATATTTTCCCTACAAAGAGGGCTCATAATATCATTAAAGCGGATAGTTAATCCTAAAAAATGATACCACGTGACAAAATGAGCGTTATTAACATAATCAAAAGCTAAAACTTTTTAGTGAAAATCATCTTAATTATTCAATAGTAATCTCATACTTGAAATCACAAACATAATAAAAGAAATGCCCAGTAACAGCCAAATTAAGCCGCCCCAATACTGGGCACCAAAAACAACAGTTGAAGGTAAACTAAACTCAGAGGTGAGAACAAATAAACGATATTGAGTGTACGATAAAAAGAGAATGAGAACCAAGCAATAAATAAGCTCAGCTGTCCTTTTCAATATACCTTGCATAAATGACAAACCTTCTTTCTTTAAAATTTAGCTAGTAATTAGCTAAAATAATAGCAAAAATTCAAGCAAGTGTCAAAGGTATTGGGTAAAAAACAAGAAAATGGCATAAAAGTTCACAAATTAGAGCAGCATTCACCTAAAAGATAACAGATATTTAACAAAAAAGAGTATAAACATTAAAACAACGCTGTTAAACTAGAGTCAACCCCAAGAAATGAGGAGAAGTACATATGAAAAAGCAAATAATAAGTGCGCTAACCCTAACTTTTGTCATCGGCGTAATTTTAGCAGGCTGTGGAACAGAGAAAACAGCGCTGACGATGATCTGGTATCCCAACGAATCAGGTGTTGAATTTGAAGGTGCGCGCAAGACGATTTCCCGGGAAATAGAAAAAGCCACAGGAAAGAAAGTCGAAAACACGCTAACAACAGATTACAATATCGCAATTGAAGCAATAGCAGGGGGAAAAGCGGATCTAGCCTTCATGGGGGCATCAGGATATGTCCAAGCCAACAAGAAAAACCCAAAAGTCTTACCACTTGTTATCCCCTCAGGTCAAAGTGGCACAAAAGCAGATGCCTACTATTACAGTTGGCTAACAGTGCCAACGGAAAAAAAAGAAGACTACCAAAGCAACGGACGCTACACAATCGACAACATCAAAGGGAAGAATTTCGCCTTTGTTGCCCCCTCATCAACTTCCGGTTTTACGATTCCGGCAACAGAAATCAGTAGCTATTTCAACTTAAACAACAATGAAAGTCTCATCGAACCGGGAAGCTTCTTTAAAAAGGTTTTATTTGGGGGAACACATCAGGGAACGATTATTAGCATGCTCAATAATGATGCGGATATTGCAGCTGTTTGTGACACCTGTTTAGAAGCCTATGTTGATTTAGATGAAGGCGAAAAAAATACAATTGGCACGCAATACAGCATCAAAAAAGATGCCGTCGAACCATTTAATAAAGTCCGTGGGCGGCAATTCAGTTTAATAGCTTCAATGCCGGTACTCAATTCGCCCTTTGTTGTTAATACCGAAACAATTGATATCAATGACCAAGATAAAATCCTCGAAGTCCTCCTCTCAGATACCATCAATAACACTAAAGAAATTTGGAAAGATCGTTCTGACAAGACGACCAAAGCCCTAAATACAAAGCAAACAACAGGACAACGATATATTACGATCACTGACAGTTGGTTTGACCGACTGCGAAAATAATCCCCCCCAAAAAGGAGCTGAGCAAAAATGATGTTAGAAATGACTGCAGTAACCAAAAAGTATAGTCATAACCACTTTGCCCTCGAAAACGTCAATGTCAAAATCGACAAAGGCGAATTTGTGGTCGTCATCGGTCCAAGCGGTGCCGGAAAATCGACATTTTTACGGAGCATCAATAAAATAATCCCCCTAACAAGTGGCTCAATCTTATTCAATCAAAACGAAGTAACATTACTAAAAAGCAAAGAACTCCGTAAAATCAGAAGACAAATCGGCATGGTCTTTCAGCACTACAATCTAGTAGAGCAGCTTACCGTCATTGAAAACGTCTTACATGGCCGGCTAGGCTATAAAACAATAGTTGAAGGCATCTTAGGGATTTACACAGACTATGAAAAACAAGAAGCAATCAACTTACTAAAACTACTAGGTATTGAAAACAAAGCAGAGCAAAAATGTTGGCAATTAAGTGGCGGACAAAAACAGCGTGTTGGCATCGCCCGTGCTCTAATTCAAAATCCTGCCTTAATTCTCTGTGATGAACCAATCGCCTCACTCGACCCAAACGCCGCCCAAAAAACGATGACCTACTTAGCAAAAGTTGTCAGAGAATTAAATATTGCCTGCATTGTCAACCTCCACCAAGTGGAAATAGCCAAACAATATGCTGACCGCATCATTGGCCTTAATCGTGGGAAAATTGTTTTTGATGGACCAGTTTCGCAATTAACGGCAGCTAATATTAGGCAGATTTATGAAGAATAGGGAGCAATTCCCCCAAAAAGATTATCTTGCAACCAAAAGACGGTCCATCAGCTTTCAAATTACAATCATCATCTTTATTTACATTATTTTTTCATTATTGCTTAAGTTTAACACTCTAGGGGCAATATTTAATGCGCCAAAAGGCATCTGGGGCTTCTTTACGATTTTCTGGCCTACGGTTGAATCATTGAGTAACTTTCCCAAAATTGGCAACCAACTTTGGAAAACAGTCATCATGGCGGTGAGTGCCACATTTATGGCCACAATCACAGCATTCATACTAGCATTACTTGGTTGCAAGGCACTAGACAACCCTAAAAGTGGACGCCTCCTTATCCGCTGGTTTGCCCTAATTATTCGTAATATTCCAATCGTTGCTTGGGCAATGATCCTCTTACTTACCTTCAAACAGAGTGAGTTTACCGGATTTTTGGCATTATACATCACAACATTAGGGCTACTAATCCGTGCCTTCATTGAGATAATTGACACAGCAGCACTAGCACCACTAGAAGCAATGACAGTTTTAGGAGCAACAGCCCTCCAAAAAATCCGCCACTGTATCATCCCAATAATCCACCCACAAATTATTAGTTGGACGCTCTATATGATTGAAACCAACATTCGCAATGCAACACTTGTGGGCATTTTAACAAGCACGGGCATTGGCTTCCTCTTTGAAGTATACTTTAAAAGTATGCGCTATGACAGTGCAGGATTAGTTGTTTGGTGTATTATTATCGCCGTTATCAGCCTTGAGAAAAGTACAAATTATTTACGAAAGGAGCTGCTCACAGATGCCCAAAATTAATAAAAAACCCCCAACGAAAAACGACATCATAATTAAGCTCTTCTTCATAATCATGATCATGATTACGGTTTTCCAACTAGCGACCATGGATTACGGTGAAAATGTTGATGTTAGCGGAGCGACGGGGGAATTTATGATTAATTTAGGGCGAATGTTTTTCCAGCCACGCCTAGAACATTTTAGTTTGGGGACTGTTTTATATAACCTGCTTATTACACTTGGATTAGCATTTTTAGCAACAGTATTTTCAATGGTTATCGCCTTTTTCTTAGCATTGGCTAGTGCTACTAATTTAGGGAATTTATTTGTGGGCAAAATCATCAAAATCGTAGTCGCCTTCTTACGAGCTGTACCAACGATTTTGTGGGTTTTAATTTTTTCCTTAAATGTTGGTCTGGGGAGTACTGCTGCTGTTTTAGGGATTGGTACGCATAGTGTTGCCTACCTGGTCAAAGCTTATTATGAATCCTTTGAAGAGATTAGTGCTGCAACAATTGAAGCATTAACAACAACGGGAGCAAGTTATTGGCAGATCATTTTTCAATCAATTTTACCCGCCGTTTTGGAAAAGCTACTTGCATGGAGCTTTCTCCGCTTTGAAATTAATTTTACCGTTGCTGTTGTTGTGGGAGCGGCAGCAGCCTCAGGTGGCATTGGCTTTGAACTAGCTAATGCTAGCGGCTATTATGCTAACATCTATGAAGTTGGCTTTATTGTCTGGCTTATCTTGCTTATTTCAGCGGCAATTGAGTACCTTGCAACACAACTTAATCAAAAAAAATGTTAACCAAAGAAAGGAGAAATAGAATGAAAGAGGAATATCTATTATTAACCCCCGGCCCACTAACAACATCAAAAAGTGTCAAAGCGGCAATGGATACAGATATTTGTACATGGGATAATCAATATAAACAAATTGTTGAAGCTATTAGGGCAGAACTCCTCGAATTAGCTGGATGCTACACAAGAGATTATACAACAATTTTAATGCAAGGAAGTGGAACGTTTGGCGTGGAAGCAATTATTTGGTCGGCACTAGGGAGTGATGATAAATTACTAGTTTGTAGTAATGGTGCATATGGCGAGAGGATTTATCAAATTGCGAAACAGGCTGGTATCGACGCTATCAAAGTATCGTCACCTGAAACAAGAGCACTTGACCTAGAGCAAATTGCAACACACCTTAAAACAGATCAGAAAATCACACATGTTGCCTTCGTCCACTGTGAAACAACAACGGGAGTTCTCAATCCCCTAACTGAAATAATGGGGTTAATTAAGCAGTATCGGAAAATCAGTATCGTTGATGCAATGAGTAGTTTTGGGGGCATCCCCATCGACGTCCCCAATAATGAAATCGACTTCATCATTAGCAGTGCCAATAAATGTATTCAAGGTGTTCCAGGATTTAGCTTTATTATTGCCAAAAGAAGTATCATGCAAAGACTAGAGGGGAACAGTAAGTCGCTGTCACTTGACTTATATCAACAATGGAAGCACCTCGAACTAGAGGGGGGGAAATTTCGCTTCACCTCGCCAACGCATGTCATCTTAGCCTTTGCCCAAGCATTAAAAGAATTGAAAAATGAAGGCGGGATAGTTGCAAGAAATAAACGCTATCAAAACAACCAAAAACTCCTTGTTGAAAACATGGAGCAACTAGGGTATCAAGCCTGTGTAAAACCAAGTGAGCAATCACCAATCATCACAACTTTTCACTGCCCAACTAAAAATTTCACATTTGCATCATTTTACAGCTATTTAAAAGCCAATGGTTTCATTATTTATCCAGGAAAATTAAGCAATTTAGCAGTTTTTAGGATTGGCAACATCGGCGAAATCAATTCACAAGACATCACAAATCTAAGTAAAATAATTAGTAACTATGATAAGGAGCGATTAACATGATTGAAGCAGTAATTTTTGATTGGGCAGGAACAACCGTTGACTATGGCTGCTTTGCGCCCGTTAATGCCTTTTATGAAGCATTTAAAAGCATTGGCATTGAAGTAACACCCCAACAAATTAGAAAACCAATGGGATTATTGAAAAAAGATCATATCAAAGCAATGCTAAATGATGCGCAAATCGGCAAAGCATTTGAACAACGCTATGGTCGCCTAGTGGGAGAACATGATATTGAAATACTTTACCAGCTGTTTGAAAAAATATTGTTAAGCCAATTAGCAGAACACGCAACCCCAATACCTGGTGTTGTTAAGCTTACAAAATGGCTGCGGTCAGAGGGAATTAAAATTGGGAGCACCACAGGATATACAAGTGAAATGATGGCTATTATTGCTCCAATTGCAGCTCAACAAGGATATGCCCCTGATTGTATTATCACACCTGATATGGTAGGTTCTGGACGACCATCACCTAAAATGATGGAAGAAAACATCAGCAGATTAGGCATCAAGAACCGCCAAAAAGTATTGAAAATTGGTGATACAATTGCTGATATTGAAGAAGGTAATAATGCGGGCGTACGAAGTGTTGGTGTTTTATTTGGAAGTAGTTTGCTTGGTTCTAAGGAGGGTAAGACTGTTAGAGAGGCAGAATTAGCAAGCGTAAAGCAGTGCTATTTTACAGCAGGTGCAGATCATGTTATTAGTGAAATTGGTGCTGTACGTGAGCTAATCCAGCTGTTAAATCGAATTGGTTAAGTGCATTGAAAAGGTGATGGTGATGGTATTTTTTAAAGCTAAAATTTTATATGTTTACCTGTTAAAAGGAGAATAAAGTTGAAATAAATGTATTTATATTGCTTTAAATGAGCCTTTTTGATAAAATATAAAAAACAGTAACGCAACTAATCAAAAAAAACGTTTAAGGTGAAAAGAGGGGCAAAATATGGTATTAGATCTGATTATCATTTTGGGCATATTTGTGGCTGTCTTACTACATATGTTTGAAATTTTATGTAAGCAGGATAAAATAAAATGGGAATGGGTAGTTATTAATTTTTTGTTATTTGAGTCTAAAGGACAGTTAATCGAAAGTATGGAAGTCAGTAAAATTTTATTTACCATATTAGGGATTTGCTATATTATTGCTATTTTAATGGGTATTATTCAAAGAGTGCACGCCAAAAATCAAGTAAATGGATAGGAGAGAATGCTGTTACTCCCTAAAATTAGAGCATAGTTAGCAGCGCAATAAGCTATCAATCAAAAACATGTTTAGTCAATCAAAACATGTTTTTTTTTGTAACCTATGAGCGTTAAAACAGGGAATAATAATAGTAAGCTATCTTTTTTACATGATTTAACACCCATAGGTTAAGTAAATATAGTGTTCATTTTTCAAGGAAATAGTTAAAAAAACGAATTAATAATAAAAAAGTGAACAAAAATTCACATTCATAAGTAAAAATTCGCAACAGTTGACAATAATATTTAGGGGCAATATAATTGTTTTATAAAAAGTGAAAAATAAGGGATGGATAGGTAATTATTATGAAAATAAAAGACAAACTTCTTAAGCGAAGATACAATGTCACAATGCAACATGATGCATCAGATTGTGCAGCAGCAGTCATTGCAACCGTAGCAAAATTTTACAAAAAAGACATCTCGATTATGAAAATTCGTGATGTCATTGGAACGGACGCTTATGGGACAAGCGTTTTGGGTGTAGTAACGGGGGCAGAGCAGCTAGGATTTACTATCCGTGCTGTTAAAATTAACATCGCGGACGTCTTTGGTGAATACACATTACCAGCAATTGCGCATGTCCAACTAGAAGAAGGCATGTCACACTTTGTTGTGATTCATAAAATCGAAGCAGAACAGATAATCATTGCCGATCCAGCAAAAGGAATCGTCAAACTAACCAAACCAGAATTTGAAAAAATGTTCACCGGCGTGATCATGGTTCTCCTTCCCAAAAGTGAATTCGAGCAAATGAAATTCAAATCAACATCAATGTTTGCTATTTTTAAAAGTCTGATTCTCCCTCAAAAAGGAATGCTGCTAACAATAATATTAACATCATTCTGTTTAAGCATTATCGGCATCGTCACCAGTCTTTTTTCCAAAATATTATTTGATGAAATAATCCCCTTTCAACTCAAAAACATGCTATATGTTTACTTACTTGTGTTCGGGTTCATCAATCTTATGCAAATACTACTAAGTGCCTTTCGCCAGCATATGTTACTATTTCTATCCCGAAAAATTGACATCCCGATATTATTAGGCTACTATGACCACATTTTAAACCTTCCCTACAAATTTTTTGCCACTAGAAAAGTAGGGGATATCCTAACAAGATTCCAAGATGCAATGACAATCAAAGATATCTTTACCCAAGTCTCGATATCACTTGTTATGGATATTGTTCTAGCAGGGATAACTGGCACTGTCCTCTGGAAGCTAAATAGCAAACTATTTTTAATCGTACTACTTATGGTTGGGATTAATATTATGTTAATCTATATTTTCAAAAAGCCATATAAAAAGCTAAATTATGACCAAATGGAATCCCAATCAATGTTAAACTCCCAATTAATTGAATCAATCAAAAATATTGAAACAGTTAAGGGGGCAGTTGATGAGGAAGTTCAGATTACTAAACTAGAAGACCGCTTCGTCCAAGTGCTTAAAATTGGTTACAAGGAGGGGGTTCTTAAAAATATCCAAGGTAGTATCTCTTCGGCAAGTGGAATTTTAGGCAATCTCCTTTTTATGGCAATTGGTGCACTCTCAATTATCAATGGTGATATGTCAATTGGGGATTTAATCGTCTTTCAAACACTAAGTGGCTATTTTACAGAACCAATCCAAAATCTAGTAACGCTACAATTAACATTCCAAGAGGCCCAAATAGCAATGAAAAGATTAAGTGAAGTCATGGAAATAGAACGTGAACAAAATGATGATCAACTGCTCGAAGATGTCACCCTCGACCAAGACATTGAATTAGCGGACATCACCTTTAAATATGGCTCACGCAAACCCGTGCTAAACCAGCTTAGCCTAACAATCAAACAAGGGCAAAAAGTAGCAATTGTTGGTGAAAGTGGAGCAGGAAAATCAACGATTTCCAAACTCCTGCTCAAATTCTATGATGTCAACGAAGGTAAAATTACAATTGGAGGCTATGATGTAGCTGATATTTCACCTAAATACCTCCGTTCAAAAATTGGCTACGTCCCCCAAAACATTGAACTATTTAGTGGGACGGTTATCAATAACATTAAAATTGGAAGCCCTAATGCAACATATGAACAAGTGATTGCAGCGTGCAAAAAGGCGGGAGCGCATGAGTTTATTACCCGTATTCCAGGGAGATACCAGGGTTTCATTGAAGAAAGTGGCGGTAATTTATCAGGAGGAGAAAAGCAAAGAATTGCCATTGCACGTGCGCTACTGTTACCACGAGACATCTATATATTCGATGAATCCACCAGTAATCTTGACTCATTTAGCGAACAGAAAGTTCAGAAAATGATGTTTGAACTGACCAGAAATAAGACCACAATCATCATTGCCCACAGACTTTCAACAATCATTCAAAGTGACCTAATTGTCTTTTTAGACAAGGGTAAAATTGTCGAGCAAGGGACACACCAGCAACTCCTCGAACAAAATGGCAAATATGCAAGTATGATGCAATTACAATATGGAAACAATACCTCAAAACAAGAACAACAAACAGCAACCAAAGAAAGCGAGGAATTTACGTATGGCTAAATTAGAAGTCCTAGAACACAAGAAATTAAAATTAAGCAATGTCATAATTAAAGAATTAAAGTATGTTGATCTAGAAGATATCGACCAAGAAATAACAAAATTCATCAATCAATTAGAAGTTAGGGGCATCCAAACCCAAGGCCCCTTGATTACCCACAATATTGGCACGGTCATCACAGAAGTGGGAGAATTAAAAGTGGACTACGAGATAATGGTTCAACTCCCCAAAGCGTTAGCGGGAGTCTTTGATTATACGTTTAAAAAGGAAGTAGTAATTGCGAATTGCCTTTATATTAAATATCAGGGCGCAATAGAAAATATGCAATATGCGCAGGCAAAACTCGATCTTCACATGTATGAACATGATTTAATTGACACGGGACAACAATATATCATCCACATTGAAACCGCGCATGAAACAATTGAAATGGACATATTTAAACCACTGGAGGTGTAACAATGAAAATGTACAACCAGAACGAACTTAGAAATAGCCGAATATTTTTCGACAAGCAACCGCCAAATTTCATGAAATATTTTTTATTTTTTATTGTTACCCTCATGATTACCAGCCTACTCCTATCGCTGGTTATTCCTAAAACATATATCGTCCAGGCAGCTGGGACAATTGAGGCAGATGATAAATCCTACATCACTCCAATGATTAATGGCACCGTTGTATCGATTGAAAAACAAGAAGGAGAGCTCGTCAAAGCGGGGGATATTATCATCAGACTAACATCAACTTTAGGAGGTGTGGAAAGCCGTGAAATTGACAAACAAATAAACCACCAAAACGAGAGAATTAATTTACTCAATTTATACAAACAATCGCTTGACCAACAGCAGAACTTGCTAACCAATGAAGGGATCGAGCAAGAATTCTATGGTAAAATCGCCTATTACCTCGATCAACGTAAAAGTGAACGCATTCAAATAGCACAAGACGGGCAAAAACTAGAAGACAAACAAATAATGGCACAAAGACTAACAGCAGAAATAGCAGCCCTTGCAAAAGGCCAAGCCGACCTAGCCAAAACAGAACAAAAAGCCAAAGCCGACCAACTCGAAACACTAACAGCAGAAATCAAAGACCTCGAAAATGCGCAAGCCGCTAGAAGCAGTCAAGCTGAAGGGATGTACAACCAACTTATAAGTGAACTAGGGACAGTAAGAGCACAAGTTGAAAGTAAAATTAGCGAACTCCAATCGCAGAAAAGCCTAAAAAACAAAGAAGAAAGCAACCTCGAATTAAAAGCTGAACAAACGGGAAAACTACATTATCTAGGACTCATTAAACCTGGTGTTGCACTACAAGGATTTCAGCCAGTTGCCCATATTGACGAAGGTGAACAAGCAAAATTAATCGTTGAAAGTTATATCCCCGCTCACGAAATCAGTAAAATAAAAATAGGGAATACGGTAAATATTGGATTACAAGGCGTAAACCAAACAAAATTCGGGACACTAGTGGGCACAATAAAAACAATAAGCAATGGGACAATAACACAGCAAGTAGGCGAAGAAAGTCGAACATTTTATCAAGTAACCATTGCCTTTGATGGCGACAGATTAACGAGTAAAAAGGGGGAAGAAATCAAAATCATGCCCTCATTTCAGGTCAGTGCAAGAATTATTTATAATTCAGAAAGTTATTTTGAATGGCTCTTAGAACAATTAAATTTTGTCAATAAATAATTATGAAAGGAAGTAGAAAGAATGTGTAAACTAACACGAATTGGTCAGGGACGAAGCAGTCCCTGAACCCTAGATATCTAGTACCCAAGGCACTAAAAAACGCGAAAAATTAGTGTGAGTAAAAAAGACAGAAAGGAAGAAAGTATTATGAAAAAAGAATTAAAAATGCCAGCAGTTTATGCAGAAATGCAAGAAGAAGAAATGATGTATTTAGATGGAGGAATGGTTACAACTTCACAGATAGTAAAACAAATGTTCTCAACAGGGGGAGGGCTTCACAGTCGCTTAAGCAGAATTGGAAATCAGATCGGCTGGATGGACACAAAACAGCGCGTACTAGAATGGTATGATAATGCAAAAGGTCCATTAAGAACCGCAGTAGAAGGTATCTTTGGCGTAAGAATTGGTTCATCATTAATGGCAGGATTTGAAAGAGGCTTATATGGTGTATTAAATATTCGCTAAAAGGAGGGTGAGGCACACTCTCTAATTAGATGTTTTGTCGAGATAATCAGTGGAATAACGGAAATATAAGTTAGTAATACACTTCAATTATTCGATAATCTGTATTAATTTTCGGCTAGCTTGTTGTTTGACCAGAAATTCTTCTAAATATATTTGTGGTAACAACTAGGTAAAGATAGCCAAAAGAGTACATAACTCATTAAATAGAGACTAACAATAATTTTTTCATCAGAAAAAAGCTTGCAGCGCCTCCTTTTAGGGACGTTGGAAGCTTTTTTTGTTATAAATCAGCATTTTTAATTGAATGAATCGGCTTGGGGATTCTATTTCAGTGATAAATGAAATTACTCTTTGAATAGCTTTAGACTGGCACATCGCCACCAAATAAGGAGCAAACGCTGTGAGAAGATTTCGCGATCACTTCATTATTAAGTTTAGAAGATATAGGGTGAGTAATTAATGATTAAAATATTGAAAAAAATGTGAAAAAGTGGTATAATAGAAGGGTATTGACAGTCTATATCAATTAAATAAAGATGACTTTATTAAGGAAAATACAACACTATATCCCATTCTATGGGATATAGACCACCCCAATACCGAAGGGGACTAAAACTTAGCTTGTGTTAATTTACTCATAATTATTTGATATAGACCACCCCAATACCGAAGGGGACTAAAACATCAAACGACGATTTGCTTTTATCCGCTTGCGGATATAGACCACCCCAATACCGAAGGGGACTAAAACCCGACCACCCAGCGTTGTTGTTTATTTTATCTGATATAGACCACCCCAATACCGAAGGGGACTAAAACGTTCTCTACTTTACGGTCGACTACTTCTTTAGATATAGACCACCCCAATACCGAAGGGGACTAAAACCATTAAAGATATGGGAATAGCTGATATGTTTAGATATAGACCACCCCAATACCGAAGGGGACTAAAACCGGAAAATCCTAACAAATTGCTTAGTTGTTCAGATATAGACCACCCCAATACCGAAGGGGACTAAAACTAAATTCATATTCATTCTCCTTATTTCTTTAAGATATAGACCACCCCAATACCGAAGGGGACTAAAACTTTTTGGGGTTGACTTATAGTTCTAAATTTGATATAGACCACCCCAATACCGAAGGGGACTAAAACCTTTAACGACCCCACCGTACCCAAACATACCGATATAGACCACCCCAATACCGAAGGGGACTAAAACAACATTAGCTCATTAATATACTTAGGGTTTTGATATAGACCACCCCAATACCGAAGGGGACTAAAACATCTAAAAGTTGCCTTTACCTCGTCGTCTTCTGATATAGACCACCCCAATACCGAAGGGGACTAAAACCCTCGACCGCTGCTTTGTAAGTAGTTTCGATGATATAGACCACCCCAATACCGAAGGGGACTAAAACCCAACTCATTGAACGAAGTGAAGCATTTAATGATATACACCACCCCAAACCCAACAAAAAAAGCGTACAAAGCCTATTTCAAAAAATAGGTTTTGTACGCTTTTTTCTCCCCCCTTAAAAAAAATCCCAAAACAACAGCAAAACAGCCTAGCAAAACGCAAAAAACAAAATAATCACAAAATCATTTTTTTCACCATCAAGAAAAAATCCCGAACCCCCCGAATAATCCGCAAACACAAACAAAAAAACATACCAAATCGACCAATTATAAGCTATAATATATATCAGATAACAATAAAAATATAACAATAGAAAAGAGTAAATAAAGATGAAATCATTAGTTTTAGCCGAAAAACCATCAGTAGCCCGTGATATTGCCCGCGTTTTGGGGTGTTCTCAAAGAGGAGATGGCTACTTAGAAGGAAATAAATACATCGTAACATGGGCATTAGGCCATCTTGTTACCCTAGCAGATCCAGAATTCTACGATAAGAAATACAAAGCCTGGAAAATCGAGGATCTTCCAATGATGCCAAGTAAAATGGAAACAGTCATCATGCCTAAAACAAGTAAACAATACCATGCTGTGGTTAAACAAATGCGCCGCAATGATGTGACGCAAATCATCATTGCCACTGATGCAGGACGTGAGGGTGAGTTGGTTGCAAGATTAATTATCAAGCAAAGTAAAATCAATAAACCCTACAAGCGACTCTGGATATCATCAGTAACAGATAAGGCAATCAAAGATGGTTTCGCTAAGCTCCAAGACGGCAAGAAATATGATAATTTATACCACTCAGCCATGGCACGCTCAATGGCAGACTGGTACGTTGGCATGAATGCAACCCGAGCTCTAACAACAAAATATAACGCCCAACTATCATCAGGACGTGTCCAAACACCAACACTAGCAATGATTGCCATTCGCGAAAACGAAATCAAAACTTTCAAACCGCAAAAATATTACGGCATCCAAGCCCTTGCTAATAGAGTCGTCTACACCTGGAAAGATAGCAAGACTAACAGCGCAAACAGCTTTGATGAAGAGCATGTCAGCCACACCCTTAAAGCAATGCAAGGTGGCAATCTCCAAGTAACCGACACAACAAAAACCTTGAAAAAAACGCCGGCATCACTTCTCTATGACCTAACAGAACTTCAACGTGATGCCAATAAGAAATACGGACTATCAGCCAAGCAAACCCTAAGTGCAATGCAAGGCCTTTACGAACAACATAAAATGTTAACCTACCCAAGAACCGACTCACGCTATATCAGTACCGACATCGTCCCAACATTAAAAGAGCGTGTTAAAGCAGCCGGAGTAGGCGTTTACAGTACACTAAGCAATCAGATTCTCAAAAGTCCAATTTCAATTCAAAAAACAGTGGTAAATGATGCTAAAGTTAGTGACCACCACGCAATTATTCCAACAGAGCAACGCGCTAACCTCTCAGCTCTAAATGATGCTGAAGCAAAAGTTTATTCGCTGGTTGTCCGCCGCTTTTTTGCGGTTATGTTACCAAGTTTTGAATACGAAGAAACAACAATAACGGCAAAAATAGGCACTGAAATTTTCACTGCTAAAGGGAAAAGAGTCCTTAAACAAGGTTGGAAAGCAGCCTACAACGACGAAAAAGAAACAGATCAACTCCTCCCCGCAATAACCAAAGGTGAGACAATCAAAATCGAAACCCTCACCCGCTCATCAGGCATAACAACCCCCCCATCACATCTAACCGAAGCAACCCTTCTTTCAGCAATGGAAAAGCCCTCAAAATATATGAAGGGTCTTTCACCCCAAGTCATCAAGCAACTTGATGAAGCAGGTGGGCTAGGAACAGTTGCAACCCGTGCCGATATTATTGAAAAACTATTCGCAAGTTTCGTAATTGAGAAGAAGGATCAAGCAATTTTCATCACGCCTAAAGGGACACAACTCCTAAGCCTTGCCCCAAAACAACTCTGTTCCCCAGTCCTAACAGCACAATGGGAAGGGCAGTTAAGCAATATTGCAACGGGTAAAACCCAAGCGGCAAAATTCATCGATGATATCAAAAAGTATACGGGTGAACTAGTTATGGAAATCAAAGGTTCAAGTGCCGTATTTAAGCATCAAAATATCAGCTCTAAAGCCTGCCCAACATGTAGTAAGCCAATGCTTGAAGTAAATGGCAAAAAGGGGAAAATGCTCGTCTGCTCAGACCGTGAATGCGGTACACGTCAAAATGTCTCAATGGTCACAAATGCTAGATGCCCAGAGTGTAAGAAGAAACTAGAAATGTTTGGCGAAGGTGAGGGGCGCATATTTGTCTGTCGCTGCGGCTACCGTGAGAAACTATCATCATTTGAAAAACGTCGTGCCAGTGAATCAAACACCAAAGCCGCAAGTAAAGGTGAAGTTCAACAATTTCTAAAACAACAACAGCGACAAGAACCCCCAGTCAAGAATGCTTTTTCTAAAGCATTTGGAGCACTGAAGGATAAATAAATTTTCAACCGATGCTGACCCAAAGTGATGATAATTATCCCTAAATCCGAGACAAACTATTAGAAAAGCGTCATTAGCCCTTTTAACATAAGGGGTAATGACGCTTTTACGATAGCCAACGACTAAATTACAGTCATATCGTCAAAATCAATCGAGGGGACTAAGCTTGTAGCTCAATCAAATAGTGAGGATATCGCTTTTTTACCAAAGACGTACAGGCGTACCCCCTTTTTTTCAATAAACATGATATAATAGAGAAAGCGACTATTTAGAAAGAAGGATTGCCAATGAAAAAAATTATTGAGGCTATTAGTTTGTACACGCCCCCAAGCAGTGATGACATTAACTTGAGTATGAATGAAAATCATCATATTAATTGGAATGATATGCTAGAACAACCATTATTAGATATTCATAAAGAACATCATTACAGTGAGTACGGTGCGGTTGAGCATCAACAATTAGTCGAAAAATATGCACAGTATGTTGGCTTGGAACCCGATAATATCTTAGTTTTCTCTGGTTCAGAATCAGCAATTAGTGTTCTTATTACAGCGTTTGTTGAACAGAAATTAATGTTATTTGATCCGGATTTTTTTCGTTTTGAGGAAGTTGCTAATTTGTTAGAGAAGCAAGTTATTAAAATGCCATTGTATCCCCAATTTGATATTGCTAACGTTATTGAAACAATTAATGCTCAAAGTGTAGAGCTTTGTCTGTTTTCTAATCCTAATAATCCCTTAGGGACGATGATTAGTGCACAGCATATTATCGATCTGCTAGAACAAACAAATGCTTATATTGTTGTCGATGAAGCTTATATTGAATTTTCTGCGGGCAGTGTTGTTGACTTAATTCCCAAATATCCTAAATTATTAATTATGAGAACGATGTCAAAAGGTTGGGGGTTATCCTCAATTAGAGTTGGTTTTGTCCTAGGGCAAGCGGACGTAATTACCTATTTATTACGTGCCTTAGGCCCCTTTAATTTAAGTCAGTTTATTACTAAAATTGCTGCTCAAGCGATGGAGCATGAAAGCCAAGTTAGCGAAAATATTGAGAAGATTAAAGGGTTACGTCAAATTTGGGAAGAGAAACTTGAACACCAATTTGGCTTCGATGTCATTCCTAGTCAGACAAATTTTATTTATGTTATGAAAGCGGATGCATCCGAAATCTATACCTTTTTAGTGAGTGAAAGAATCCATGTTGCTTATTTTAAGAATCCTGAAAGTCTAAGAATTAGCATCGGTAATAGCCGTGAGATGGATGAGCTAGAATTAGCGTTACATAAATATCGTCACCGTTAAGATAGAAGGAGTGTAAAACCAATGAAATTAATTAAAACAATCATTATCGTCATCCTCGCAATTTTTACAGTAGGTGCAATATCCCAAACCGTAATCCTCTTACAAAAAAAGGCAGAACTCGATGCGAAAATTTTAGACTATGAAGCAAAATATTCACCAATGTATGAATATTTTACTGGTCTGACAATTGCCGATTTTGAAGCAAAGGTTGCCAAGGGGGATGATTTTGTAGTCTATTTTGGGCGACCTGATTGTGGTGATTGTTTTGCTTTTGAGCCAAGTTTTACAGAACTAGTTAAGAGAAATAACTTGCAAAACAAACTATATTATGTCAATGTTAAGTGGCTTAGGGAGGAAAATCGGGTTGCCTTTGAGGCGTTTAAAACGAAATACGGTTTTAACCAAACGCCGGCCTTTTCCCACTATCAAGAGCAAAAACAGGTAAGTATAATCCAATGGGATGAACATAAAGGCTTAGTTATTTCAAAACTTGAACAATGGTTTGCCCAAAATGGTGTTAATTAGTGATGAGAGGAAGTTATTAGGATGTTAAATATCGGTATAATTGGAACGGGCGTAATTGCGACACAATTTGCAAGTGAGGCGCAAAAGAACCCAAGGGTAAAGCTAGTGGGTGTTTGTGCGCGAAACCTAGAAAAGACAAAGAAATTTGCCGCGCAGTTTGGCATTGAACATGTCTATGAGCGTGTCGAACAATTATGTGAGAGCAAGCAAATTGATGCAATCTACATTGCATCGTTGCATCCAACCCATCCGCAATATGCCATTTCTGCATTAAATCGGCAAAAGCACGTCCTCTGTGAAAAACCAGCGGCGCTTACAGTTACCCAAATAGAGCAAATAAAAAGGGCGGCAACCAGTAACCAAAAATTATTTATGGAAGCAATGACAGTTGGTTTTCATCCACTCTATCAGCAGATTAAACAAGTCATAGCAAGCGGGAAAATTGGGGAAATCACCCATGTTGAAACATCACTTGGTCGTAAAAGTCAAAAAGAGCATAAACATGCGCCAGAATTAGCAGGAGGCTGTGTCTATGACATCGGCATTTACAATATTTTCTGTACGCTAGACCTCCTAGGAGAAATCAAATCGTTAACAACACTTAAACAAATGCATCAAATTTGGGATGTTGTTGGCACAATTCAAGTTCTTGCGGAGCATAAAAGCGGACAGCATAGTTATATGTATATGACGATGGATTCAATTTCAGCAAATAGTGCCACAATAATTGGCACAAAAGGAACAATCCAAATTCCCCAAAGCTGGACAACACCAGAAACATATACAATAACGTTACTTGATGGCAGCGTTGAAACCATCACAAGACCGAATACAAGCTGGCTAGGACATGAATTAGAGGCCTTTGTGGATACAATTGAAGCAGGGAAACACGCTTGCCCAACAATGCCCTTAGAAATGTCAAAACAAATTCAACAAACAATTGCTCAAATCTATGAATCAGCCGAATTAGTACTACCCCAGAGCGCAATTTTAATCTAGAAAGAGGAAAAATTTATGAGTCAACAAACAATTGTGGCAATAGCAACAGCACAAGTTGAAGGTGCCATTTCTATCCTAAGATTAAGTGGTCCCCAAGCAATTGCGATTGTCGATACAATCTTTAAAACGAAAACACCACTAGCAATGCAACCAACCCATACAATTCATTATGGGCATATTAGTGACCCCGAAGATGACGAAATACTTGATGAAGTACTCGTCAGTCTTTTTCGTTGTCCAAGAACGTACACGCGTGAGGATGTCGTCGAAATCAATTGCCATGGCGGTATTGAGGTGACCAATCAAATACTCCTGCTTACCCTAAAACAAGGAGCAACACTAGCTCAGCCGGGCGAATTTACCAAGCGCGCCTTCTTAAATGGCCGCATTGACTTAACACAGGCAGAAGCTGTAGCTGACCTGATTGCTGCTGATAATCGCCAGGCAATTAAAATGGCTGTTGGTTCAATTGATGGAAAGCTCTCAGAAAAAATAATCGAATTTCGCTACGAAACAATTGAAATCCTTGCTAATATTGAAGTTAATATTGACTACCCCGAATATGATGACGTTGAATTTTTAACAGATGAACTATTACTGCCCAAAATCACAAAATTATATGATAAAATGCAGCAGCTCCTCCAAACATCAAAAACGGGAGCAGTCATTAAAAATGGGATTAAAACAGCGATCATTGGGAAACCCAATGTTGGTAAATCAAGCCTCCTAAATCGCCTCATTCGTGAGCAAAAGGCAATTGTAACAAGCGTTGCGGGGACAACGCGCGATACTGTTGAGGGCCATATTCGGCTAGGCAACTTAACAATGCATATAATTGATACCGCCGGAATTAGACAGACTGAAGACATTGTTGAGAAAATCGGCATCGAGAAAGCCAAACAAACAATTACGACAGCAGAATTAATCTTACTAGTTCTTGATGGCAGTAACCCACTTGATGAAATTGACCAGCAATTATTAGAGCTAATCGCCAACAAGCAAACAATTATCATCATTAACAAGCAGGACTTGCAGCAGAAAATCAAACTCCCTGAAAATATCAACAAGAAAATCATTTCTGTATCAGCAAAACTAGAAATCGGGATTGAAGAAATCTATGATGCGATAACCGCAAGCATGAACCTTGATTTAGTCTCAGCCAATGCCCTATATTTAGCAAATATCCGCCACATAAACCTCCTAACAGAGGCAGCCAACGCCTTAAAAGCAAGCAGTACAGCAGCAGAAATGGGACTGCCAATTGATATCATCACCATTGACTTACAAAACTGCTATGCAAATTTAGGGCGAATTCTAGGCATCGAAATGCAAGATGACCTCCTCAACACATTATTTGCTAAATTCTGCCTAGGAAAATAAGCACGTTAAAATTTAGAAAAAAAGGGGACTGCAAAATGAAAAAAAGTCATAAAATAATTATAGCAATCGGATTAAGCCTTATCTTACTATTTAGTGGGGGATTAATTTTTGCCAGCAACTATTTTTACAACTTATCAATTGCCCGCACAGACAAAAGTTTTCTTGCAAGTGAGGAAGAGCAACCCAAGCTAATCGTCGAAAATGATGTTTATCTTGATGAAAAACAGCAAAATGCTCAATGGCTCGCACAAGCAGCGCTGATTCCCAAAGAAATTACGGCATTTGATGGCATCAAACTTAAAGGTACCTACATTCCAGGACCACAGAAAACCAATAAAACGATGATTATTGTTCATGGTTATGATGGATATGGTTTGAGCATGACAACATACGCCCGTTTTTACCAACAAAAATACGGCACTAATATTTTTATGGCCGATGCGCGTGGCCACGGTAAAAGTGAAGGCGAATTTATTGGTATGGGTTGGGCTGATCGGCTCGACTACTTAAAATGGATTGATTTATTAATTAGCGATATTGGTCCAAGCATTGAAATTGGTTTCCATGGTGTCTCAATGGGGGGCGCAACAGTCATGATGCTAAGTGGTGAAGAACTCCCAAAACAAGTTAAATTCTTAATTGAAGACTGCGGCTACACGGATGTTTACGCTATTTTCAAGCACAAATTAAAGCAAATGTACAACCTCCCCCCTTTCCCCCTACTTGACACAACTAGCATAGTAACAGAAATCAAAGCGGGCTATGGCTTTAAAGAAGCATCAAGTATAGACGCACTTAAACGGGGAACAACACCAATATTAATGGTTCATGGCGATGCTGACACATTTGTCCCCTTCTGGATGCTTGATGAACTTTACAATGCCTCAAACTCCCAAGACAAACAAAAAGTTGTAATTGAAGGGGCTGAGCATGGTGATTCATTTGAAATGAACAACGAGCAAAAGTACACAAAAGCAATTGACAGATATGTGACAAAATACTTCACACCTTAATTAAGAAGGGACTTAGTTAAATACAATGGAACAAAAAGAAATTAAAACAAGCGGTGTCATTATCGACGAAAGCAACGGTAAAATTGCGATAAATCAGAGTAAACAGGAAAAGCCTTACTTACTCTTTCAAATGCTAATTGGCCAATCAATCTGGTGCCAAATTGCGTATGCTGGAATCATCGCGCTCTTCAAAGGCCCGCTAAATACGCTCCTTCCAAAAATCCTCCAATCATTCACATACTACAC
Organism: Culicoidibacterales bacterium; assembly: GCA_051652245.1. Lineage (GTDB taxonomy): Bacteria > Bacillota_I > Bacilli_A > Culicoidibacterales > Culicoidibacteraceae > BHER01. The sequence goes on from JBOFTV010000030.1 coordinate 54,106, forward strand.
AAAAGCAGAAGGAATCATAACAATCAGCTACCTAATCAGCAACTGGATTAGACTATTAATCATCGCCCTAACCCTAATTTTTTTCTTTTTAGAAAAAAAACAAGAATAGTATATCATTATTTTATTATTAATGTGAAATAAGAGAAAGCAGGAGTACAAATGAGAACAATAGGAACACAGGCCTTAGGAATAAGAACACCAATAATTAAAGAAAATGACGATTTAGTCACAATTGTTAGCAACTCACTACGGCGCGCTCAAGACGCGGGTGCCCTAACAATCGAAAATGGTGATATCATTGCCATAACCGAAGCAGTTGTTGCAAGGGCCCAAGGGAATTATGCAAGCGTTAGCGATATTGCTAAGGAAGTGAAAGAAATCTTTGGTGAGGAACCAATTGGCTTAGTTTTCCCGATTATGAGTCGAAATCGCTTTTCCATATTACTTGCCGGTATTGCACAAGGTGCCTCAAAAGTTACAATACTAATGAGTTATCCCGGTGATGAAGTCGGCAATAAAATTATTTCCCTTGATGCCCTCGATGATGCGGGGGTTAATCCCTATTCTGATACTTTTACAGAGCAATCATTTAGAGAAACATTTGGTTTTGATACCGTCCATGAATTTACGGGGACTGATTATATTGAATATTACCGCTCAATTGCGGATAATATTGAAATAATCTTCGCAAATGATCCACGTCATATTCTTACGGTAACCAAAAATGTCATCTGTGCTGATATTCACACACGCAAAAGAACACAGCGCCTCCTAGTTGAAGCCGGGGCAACTAAAGTTATTTGCCTCGATGATATCCTAAGTAGTCCAACTACGGCACATGGCTATAATGAAAGTTATGGTATCCTTGGCTCAAATCGGGCAACAGATACCTCAATTAAACTATTCCCGCGGGATTGTAAAAGCTTTGTTTTAGACGTACAAGCCAAAATTTTAGCTGAGTTTGGGTCAAACGTCGAAGTCATGGTAAATGGTGATGGTGCGTTTAAAGACCCCCAAGGAGGAATTTGGGAACTTGCTGACCCAGTTGTTAGCCCCGCATTTACAGATGGCTTAATTGGGACACCAAATGAAATAAAACTAAAATATGTTGCAGACAACGAACATGCGCACCTTGCGGGAGCAGCATTAGAAACAGCAATTCGGCAATCGATTAAAAACAAAGATAGTGACTTAGTTGGCAAAGACCATGCCCTAGGAACAACACCAAGACAATACACAGACCTACTAGGATCACTTTGTGATCTAATGAGCGGTAGTGGCGACAAAGGAACACCAGTCATTTTAATTAAAGGTTATTTTGACAGTTATGCTGATTAAATCAAAAACAGTATCATATCAATAGTGATACTGTTTTTTTAGAAAAAAAGAAGAGAAGGGTTGAGGACAATGGAAATCGCTGTAAACGGAATTACGTTATTTTATGAAAAAACGGGAATGGGGGATCCACTGCTACTACTGCATGGCAATGGTGAAGATCATCGGATATTTTCCCCCCTCATTAAGAAACTAGAACAACATTTTAGCGTGTATGCCATTGATAGTAGAAATCATGGTAAAAGTACGAAAACAACTGATTATGGCTACAAGACAATGGCCCAAGATATCGAAGCCTTTATTCACGAGTTAGATTTAGGGCGGGTAAGAATACTTGGCTTTAGTGATGGAGCTATAACGGGACTGACAATGGCGCTTAAAAACCAGGAACTAATTAGTAAAATGGCATTATTAGGCGTAAATCTAAAACCAAGCGACTTTAGGGATCAAACCCACGCATTCCTCAAAAGAACGTATGACCAAACTAAAAATCCATTAGTTAAACTGATGCTTGAAGAACCACAAATTGAAATGGATGATCTTAAAGAAGTCAACATCGAAACCTTGGTAATTGCTGCGCAATCGGATATTTTCAAACCAGAAGTATTTGTTAACATTGTTGAAGCCCTCCCCAAAGGCGAACTCCTTATTATGGAAGGGCATCAACATAATAGCTATATCAGTGGTGTGGACATTCTAGCACCAAACTTATTAAGCTTCTTTACAGACTAAGAGTAGGTTAACTTACTATCTCATTGTCAAGCGTATATTAAAATGTCCCACGAAAATCTAAACATGAGCCTCAAAACTGGCCCTATGTTTTTGGGAATTGGAGTAAGATAAAAACGAACTTCTTCGCCACGGATGAGTCATGGGCGGAATATATTTGACTTTT
>JBOFTV010000031.1:0-39095 GCA_051652245.1 Culicoidibacterales bacterium
ATACGGAAGTTAATCCACTAAATGAAGAGTTTATTAGAGCCTATCCGTTTACCGTGAATTTAAGTGATGTGGGAGCGACGGATTTTGTCCTTAACGCGCAAGCAGAAGCATGGAATACGACAACGGGAGCCACAGTCGGTGTTACTCTTAAAAATCCGAAGCCAACAGTTGGTGGAGCATATAATGCAGTGTTTGAAACCGGATTAGGGACGACAATTACCGTTGTTGTAACAGTTGTGGACAACATTCTACCAGTGATAACAGCAGATGGCCAAATAACATATGAGAAAGACAGCATCAAAACGGAAGCAGCTTTTTTTACCGATATTAGTGCAACATTAAGTGAAACGGGGACAATCACAAGTGATTTTAGCCAAGCAGCAGATTTAACAACAGCGGGGATTTATTTAGTTACACTGGGAGCAACAGATACATCTGGAAACATAGCGGCAGAAAAAAGTGTGCTGGTAATAATCACAGATGGCTTAAATACAGAAATAAATTCGACTAATGGGGAAATGATAAAAGCGTATCCATTTACAATGCAGCAATCGCATGCAACAACAGCTAACTATGTTGCCAAAGCTCAATCTCAAGCATGGGACTTAACTACACAAACGCAAGTCATGGTAACATTAAAGGGCACACAACCGACAACTCCAGGAACACACACTGTCATTTTTACAACGCTTAAAGGGACAGAAATAGCGGTAGAAGTAATAGTAGTTGATAATATCCCATTGGAACTTACAGCAAATGATCAAGTAGAATACGTCATCAATACGGCTAAAACTGAGCTGGAATTTTTTCAAGATGTTGAGGTGGCTTTGAGTGAGGTGGGGACGATCACAAGTGACTTTACAAGCGTAGCAGATTTAGCAACAAGTGGGGTTTATCTGATTAGATTAAATTCAACGGATCTTGCGGGAAATAAATCTAATGAACAAAAAGTAGTACTAAAAGTAACGGATGGTGAAAATACAGAAATAAATACGAGCACAGATGAATTTATCAAAGCATATCCATTTACAATGAATTTATCAGAACTAGGGACAACAAACTTCATCGTGCAAGCTAAAGCTAAGGCTTGGGATACAAGTCTAGGAACAGAAGTAGGAGTCCAGTTAAAAAGTGAAATCCCACAAACAAGTGGCATCTACCCAATCACTTTTACAACCTTAGCGGGAACAGACATCACAACGGAAGTCACAATTATCCAAGATGGGTTACTATTAATTGTTGGGAGTGGGGAACAGCAATACCTAGTCAATCAAATTCCCACGGACCAACAGCTAATTAGCGATTACAAGATACAAACAGGATTTGAGCAAACAACAATGGTTAGCAGAATTTATGACAATACGCTAGAAGTAAATATGCTAACAATCGTAATTGACCGCAGTAAAATTGATATCACAAAAACGGGGAAATACCCGATAACATTCATCTTAGAAGATACATTATTCAACCAGACAACCAGCCAAACAGCGGTGTACACTGTCTATGAAACACCAGAAATACTAGTAGCTACGGGTCAACCAGCCAAAGTAGTAGCAATTGGTCTTTTCTCAATCGCGAGTGGAACAACCCTACTAAGCTTCACAGGAAAAAAAAGAAGACAGGCCAAAAAAAGAAAATAAGACCAAGCAAGCAGTTGACTGAAAGTTAAATGTAAAAAGGAGGGATAGGAGCAGAACGAGGTCACTAAAAAAAACTCATCTTCGAATTTATTCTCAAAAACAGGATCTCTCACGTATCAAATATAAGCTCTATCGCCTATTTTCAAGGAGTAAATCCAAACCTGCGCCTTTTTCAGTGGCTTCGAGCAGACTAGTTTTTTTCTTAAAAGTGAAAACATGAAAAAAATGCTTGCAAAAATAAAAAATTTAGCAGAAAAAGTATTAAGTACCGTGTTTCAATTGGTAAGGCTGTACATTGAGTCCGCAACATTTGTTGAGAGATTTGATTTACAGCTTTTTTGATGCTGTGTTTTATCAGGGTGTTCAACTGTAAAATATTAAACATATGTAAATAAAATGTTTTAAAATGGTAATTATTATGGATTTTCTTTAGGATAATCATAAAAAAGCAAAATAAAAATACAAACCGTTGACAATTGTAACATAGTTTTATATAATGAAAATTACGAAAAAAATAAAAAGATGAATAGAAAAAGAGAATCATCCTTGCGATGGTTGTAATCAGGATGATTTAGTTTTTTGGGGGCACTTTTTAGTAGCTGGGCAATGAAGGACCAAAAGACAAAGATAATATCATCGTCCGATCAACAAAAAACGAGGTGTAATAATGATAGCATTGCAGCATATTATCAAAGAATTTAAAAATGGGGAACAGATAACACGCGCCTTAACAATGTCTGCCAACCGGACAATTGAAATCATGGATGGACAAGTAAGGAGTGAGCGGTAGTGGATATTTTTGAAAATATTAAGATGGCCTTTATTTCAATTTGGGACAATAAGCTGCGAAGCTTCTTAACAATGATAAGTATTATTATTGGAATTTCCTCAGTTATTGCAATTGTATCAATTGGTCGGGGTGCAACAAGTAATCTACTAGGAAATGTCCTTGAAATAACCAATGGGCAGTTGATGATTAGTTACCGTAATCAACCGCAGGAAGATGATGAAGACCCCTTTACTTTTGATCAAAAAGTGATTGACTATAAAAATATTTATGTTGATCAACAAATTGATGCCCTAGAAAAATTAGGCGGGGTGGAAACAGTTGTTAAAACAAATCTGGCTGGCAATGTTACGGCAAGTTACCGGGAAAAAGAGACAAGAGGCCAGCAATTATCGACAACGATGAGTGCTGCCCAGTTCCTTAAAAACTTACAAATTGTAGATGGACGCATTTTTACGGATGCAGAATTTGATAAGGGAATCCTTGCGCTAATTATTCATCAGAAGTCGGCCAAAAATATGTTTGGTACGAGCGTTAATGCCATAGGCAAAGAGTTAATTATCAACAATAAAATTTTTTTTATCGTGGGAACTTATAAAGAATCGTCAGTACACGCACAGTCAATCGAAAATTTCTACCTTCCTTATAAGGGCTGGTTTTCTTATTCGGGGAGCAATAATATTCAACAGCTAGCAATTATCCCGAAAAGAGGTGAAGATATTCAAACTTTAGGTAAAAAAGTAGTAGAAACACTTGATAAATACAAAGTAAACACGGGCGAATATGAAGTAATAAACTTTGATACAATTTTAAAACAAGCAGAAACACTCCTCAGTACGATGACATTATTTGTGGCTATGATTGCGGCTATTTCTTTAGTTGTTGGTGGAATTGGTGTTATGAATATCATGTATGTTTCCGTTGTTGAGCGAACGAATGAAATTGGTTTGCGCAAAGCAATTGGGGCAACGGGAGGTCACATTTTATTACAATTTCTGATCGAATCAGTGACGATAACGGGAATAGGTGGTATCATGGGGGTTATAATTGGTTTGATGGGGCATTTTGTTGGAGCAGCAGTGGTGCAATATCCTTTGGTAATCTACATTGATATTATTATAATTGGTTTTGGCTTTTCTGTGGCTCTAGGTTTGCTTTTTGGGACATTGCCAGCAGTAAAGGCAGCAAAAATGCCACCAATTGAAGCCTTAAGGAATCTATAGAATCCATGTTCATTATCATTGTGTGTAATCGTTAACAGTAATCGAATAGCAAGTCTAAGATTAGAGCCTCTAACATGTTGTTAGGGGCTTTTCTTATAGTCTGATGGGGCATGTTAATTAACTTGGGGGAACACAAAACAAAGTCCGATAGTTACACAAAAGGTGTATATGTAAATGTGGCGAGTAGAAGAGCAGGTCATCGCGTGTTAGAGCGAATCATAAGATATCTTGAACAACATCTTAAAGTAGAAGTTAACCTAAGTAAAAGCGATGTTAGAAATTATAGTAACAGTAAATTTCTAGAATTCTCATGCTACAAAAGAAGAGGAACGATCAAGAGGAAATTATTAGAAGCAAAACAGGCGAACTCGAATTGATGTCTTTGAACAATCAAATCAAATTCGGGAGGTCGATTAATATAATAATGAAAAGTTAAATGCCCCTCATTTTTACGTGGGAGAAGCCTTACGATCCTAGAGCGTGGACACATCATATTTTCTCCTAATATTTAAATGATGAGCCCACTAAGTCCGATTTTTTGAAAAAAACACCCAATAAAACAAGGTATTTTGGTTAATTTTATGTTATAATGCTGTTATGAATATCAAAGTGAAAAAATTAGCTAAAAGGTCCCGAAATCTAGCTAATAAATTCAAAAAGATAAACCTCTGATATAAGGGCGTGATTTTGCATAAAATCATGTCCGCCATGTGCAACGAAAGGAATGGATTGAAAAATGAGAAAAATTAAATTTATTATGTTAGTAGGAATGATGCTGTTGGCTGTACTAGGACGTGATTTTGGTATAGAGGCAGCAAGTGCTGTTGGCGAACATGAGGTCTCTGGGGGGATAGGCTGGGATGAGTTTCATAGTATAAAAAATACAACAGATGGCGGTGAGGTGATATCAGGATTGACGCAAAGTAAATTACCTGGAGAAGTGAGACACGGTAGCACTGATGGTTGGATTGTAAAAAAGGATGCCAATGGCGTGATAATGTTCTCAAGACAATATGGCACCGCAGGTGCGGATTTCATCTATGGGACAGAGCAAACAAGTGATGGCGGCTACATTTCAGCGGGGATGACAGATGGCGTGGTCTCTGGGGGGACAAATTTTGGCGGTATGGATGCCTGGATACTAAAAACAGATAGTCAGGGGAATGCTAGTTGGGCACGACAATTTGGTGGTACAAGCACGGATCGTTTAAGTAGCATTAAGCAGGTAAATGACGGTGGCTATATTACTGTGGGCTGGACAGATGGAGTAATAAGTGGAACAACAAATTTGGGTCAACGGGATGGTATCATTACAAAGTATGATGCAAATGGTAATCGACTCTGGATTAAAACGGTGGGTGGTGCTGGAAACGATGAGTTGACTACTTTTGTACAAACAAGTGACGGGGAATTCATCGCTCTGGGGGAAACATCAAGTACATTGCCGGGACAAACGGGCAAGGGTGGATCTGACGGCTGGGCGATTAAATTTGATACTGATGGAAATATTAAGTGGTCAAAGCAATATGGGACGGCTGGTGTAGATCGGATAAATGCGGCTGATGTTACAGCAGATGGGCATGTGATTGCTGCTGGATATGTAACGGGAGCACTACTAGAACAAACAGCACTTGGTCTTGAAGATGCCTGGTTATTAAAAATAGATATCGCTGGAAATATTAGCTGGTCAAAGCAATATGGGACAGGATACAGCGAGAAGATAAGTGGTATGAAAACGAGTAATAAGGGTAATTATGTCTTAGCAGGAAGGATTGAATTTGGTATGCTACCGGGTGAAACATACATGGGCGGTGGTAATGATGGTATAGTTCTGAAAATCAATGAGGATGGGACACAGGCTTGGCACAAGCAAGCTGGTACAAGCAAGTTTGACATGTTTACTGCTATTACCCAAAAAGCTACGGGTGACTTCGTAGTGACAGGTATCACTACTGGTGTACTGCCAGGAGCCGCTGCTCTTGGAAGCTATGATGGTTGGGAGTATACATTAGCACAACGCTATGCGCTAAATTTTAGTTTAAATGGTGGAACAGGAACATCACCTGCAACTCAAGAATTAGCATACGATCAGCTGGCAACACTACCTACTACACCAACAAAAGTAGGAAGTACTTTTGTTGGTTGGAACACGATGGCAAATGGGACGGGTATAAACTGGAATTTTCCAACAACAAAAATGGGTGAAGCAGACGTGACACTCTATGCCCAATGGCAAACGAATTCCCATAAGCTAAGCTTTAACTTAAACGGAGAAAGCGGTACAGTGCCAACGGTACAAACAATAGACTATGGTGGGCTAGCAACAATGCCTAGTCCCCCTTTGAAAACGGGTTATCGTTTTACCGGATGGGATACAGTGGCTGATGGTAGCGGGACAAATTGGGACTTTAATTCAACAGAAATGCCTGATAACGACGTTGTGTTATATGCACAATGGAGCATTAATTCTTATAATCTAAGATTTAATATCAATGGTGGACTCGGTACTCCCCCACCAAGTCAGACACTTGAATATGCTAATAAAGCAGTAAGCGTTACAGCACCACAGCGTACAGGCTATACATTTTTGTCGTGGAATACGAGCATTGATGGCAGCGGTGACGATTGGAATTTTGGGACAACAGTGATGCCCGAAAATGATATCACACTCTATGCCCAGTGGAGTATTAATAGCTATACACTTAGCTACAATGTAAACGGGGGCACAAGCATAACTCCCGTGGGCGAAGTAATCGTATTTGGTCAAAGGGCAACAGCCCCCGCAGTGCCAATAAGACAAGGGTATCATTTTGTTGGCTGGGATACTGCTGCCAATGGGGCAGGAACAGCTTGGGATTTCAGCACAACAACAATGCCAAACAATAACGTGACACTCTACGCCCAGTGGGTGGTTAATAGCCATGAACTCGTATTTGATATTAATGGCGGAGGAGGTACATCGCCGCAAGTAAGAAATGTAGAGTATGGTGCGCTTGTAGCTGCACCAGATACACCACAAAGAGCCGGTTACCAGTTTTCAAACTGGAATATAGCACTGGATGGAAGTGGCAGTGTCTGGAATTTTGGGACAACAACAATGCCCGACAACAATGTAACTTTGTATGCGCAATGGACAGTTAATAGCTACACGCTCAATTACGATGTCAATGGTGGCACAAGCACTCCACCCGCGAGTCAAATGGTTAACTTTGGCGCATTTACAACAGAACCAGCTGCTCCAGTAAGAGTAGGCTATAATTTCATCGGTTGGGATACGGCAGCTGATGGAAGTGGAATTGGTTGGGATTTTATCACAACACCGATGCCTACAAATAATGTGACACTCTACGCGCAATGGAGTTTAAGTAACAATACGCTAAATTTCAACATCAATGGTGGTGAAGGCTTAGCGCCACCAGGACAAATCATTACATTTGGAGAGTACGGACAACTGCCTCCCGCCCCTCAAAGAGTGGGATACAGTTTTACAGGCTGGAATACAGCAGCCAATGGAAGTGGAACGCTGTGGGCATTTGAAACGATGCCAATACCAGTTGGTGGAGTAATCCTCTATGCCCAATGGACGATAAATACGTATAATCTTTCTTTTGAGGTAAATGGAGCAACAAGTACCGTCCCACCCATACAACAAATCAACTATGATCAACTAGCAGTAGAACCCGACCTGCCACTGAAGCTAGGCTATAGTTTTACAGGTTGGGATAGCGCCTTAGATGGAAGTGGATCAGACTGGAATTTCAGTACAACAAAAATGCCAGCAGCCAACACAGTCTTGTATGCCCAGTGGAATATTAATCGCTACGTGTTAAGCTTCCATCTTAATGGTGGGGTTGGGATAGCGCCAACAGCGCAAAGCATCGTCTACGATGGCAATGGAACGGTCCCTGATGTCCCTCAAAGGGAGGGGCATACATTTGTTTCATGGAATACACTCCAAGATGGGAGTGGCACGGACTGGTATTTGAATGCCATAAAAATGCCAGCAGCCAACACAACACTCTATGCGGAATGGATAAAAAATAGCTACCAAATATCATTTGATTTAAATGGAGCAGGAGGCAGCGCCCCCACCACGCAAACGGTGGAATACGGTGGCTATGTTACGGCCCCACCCAATCCAGTAAAACAAGGGTATAGCTTTTCAGGCTGGAATACAGCTGAAGATGGAAGTGGAGCAGCTTGGGACTTTTTGACATCGCCAGTGCCAAATACAAATATTCGATTATATGGACAATGGGAAAAAAACAGCTACCAAATGACATTTGATATTAATGGTGGAACAGGCTCATCACCCACGCCCCAAATAATTTTATATGATGAATACGGCACGCTACCTAGCCAACCAGATAGAGAAGGCTACACATTTTTGGGTTGGAATGCCAACATTGCAGGAGCGAGTACAACTTGGGATTTTGCCACAACAAAGATGCCAGACCAAAATGTCGTCCTCGTTGCACAATGGCAGGTAAATATCTATCAAATCAGCTATGACCTAAACGGATTTGATGCAATGCCACCAGGAGCGGAGAATGTTCCTTTTGGAAGTCTAGCAGAAGCACCAGAAAATCCATTAAGACCCGGCTACACTTTTATAAGCTGGGATACAGAAGCGGATGGAAGTGGTACAGAGTGGGATTTTGCTTCCACACGGATGTTTGCTCAGGATGTCACCTTATATGCACAATGGTCAATTAATAGCTATACAGTTAGCTTCAACACCAATGAGGCAGATGGTATTACACCATTGACCCAGCAAAAAGCATATGGGCAGCATGTGGACAAACCAAGTGATCCAATAAAAGCGGGATATAGACTCCTTGGTTGGAGTGAGACAGCGGATGGAAGTGACAACCTATGGAAGTTTACAATTCAAACAATGCCTGCAAATAATATCACGCTCTATGCCCAATGGAAAAAAATCGACGAAATAAAGAAACACAAAGTATACTTTGATTTAGCGGGTGGAAGTGGCGACATCTTAGAAATAGACGAAGTCGTTGAGGGGCAAAAAATTAATAAACCAGCAGACCCGACAAAACAAGGCTACAAATTCATCGGGTGGCAAGAGCAACAAAAAACCAATATAATGAGCAAAATGAGTACAGCATCACCAGACTTATGGGATTTTGAAAATGACAGAATGCCTGCAAATGACATCAGACTCATGGCCGTTTGGGAAGCTAATAACCCAACAACAGACCCAACCCCAACCCCGGATCCAGAAAACCCGGAAAATCCAACACTACCAACAACAGGAAAAAGCGACCTCCCAGTAATAGTCGGAGCAGCAATGACAATGACAGGTCTATTCCTGCTCCTCCGAAAAAAAATAAAAGCTAGAAGATAATCAGTCTTTATTATTATTGAGAATAGTATAACAATTTAACTTGACAAGTAACAGATTTTAGGCTAGTCTTATATAGAGACATGCAAAGTTATGGGACTTTTACAAAAAACCTAACTACATTATATGAGGAGAAAATTAATATGAATGCAAGAAAAGGAATTATCATTGCTATGGTTGTAGCAATAATTGGAGCCGTTGGTTTTGGAGCATACTTTTTATTGAATGCTCCAGAAAATGTTGAGTTAAAGAAAGTTGATGTTCTCAATATTGAAAACGAGCAGACAAGAATTATTTTAAGTGGTACGGTTCAAACAAAAGAAAGTGAATCATTTACCTATGACTATGCAACTTATGGCAAACATCAATCAACGCCGGTTAGTCTAGGACAGTATGTAAATAAGGATGATATCATCGTCGAATCAACAAAAAAGGATTATAAAGCACCCTTTAATGGTTATATTGCAGAATTAAATGTTGATAATGCCTACAAGCAAGCAAAAGAGGCAGCCGATGATAGTATATTTTTGACAAAACCAGAAGTGCTCTATACAATTATTAGCAGCGATTATTATATTGATACAAGAGTAACAGAGTATGAAATTACGCGACTCCCAAAAAACCAGTTGATTACATATAGTATTAGAGCACAAGATGCTAACCTATACTATGATGCATCAGTTAAACTGTTGGCGGGACTTCCAATTGTTGAAAGTCCTGGTGTTGGGACTGGATCTCAAAGTGATATTTCATATTATCGGTTAACATTAAATATGAATACGGGAAAAGAGCAAGCAAGAGTTGGAAATCATGTAACAATTAGAATTGAAGATAAAGATCACAAGGCACTAATTATCCCTCAAAGCGCGACAATCAGAGAAGAAAATCGTGTATTTGTCTATTTATTTAAAGCAAATGAGGCCACTAAATTAGAAATAACGGGTAAAAATGTTGAAACTGGTTTCCAGGTGGAAACAGGTTTAGCAACAGGTGAACAAATAATTACATCAGATGTCCCAAATTTAACTAATGGTGAAAAAGTTGAGAAAAAATAATAAATAAAAAGAAAAAATGAGGTGTAATGATGATTGAATTACAGCATATTATTAAAGAATTTAAAAACGGCGAGCACATAACACGGGCCTTAGATAATATCAGTATCACAATTAAACAAGGTGAATTTGTTGCAATAATGGGACCATCAGGATCGGGTAAATCAACAATGATGAATATTTTAGGTCTACTTGACAATTTGACAAAAGGAAAATATTTTTTAAGTGGTAAAAATGTTGCCGGTCTAACCGAAAAGGAATTTGCTAAAATCAGAAATCAAGAAATTGGCTTTATCTTTCAATCTTATAATCTACTAAAACGACTCTCAGTTTACCGTAATGTCGAACTGCCACTGATTTATTCAGGTATTTCCAAAAAGCAAAGAAAACAATTAACCATGGAAGCACTCGAACGCGTGGGACTAGCTGATAAGGCAACTAGTAAGCCGCATCAATTATCAGGTGGACAAATGCAGCGCGTGGCAATTGCGCGTGCCCTAGTAACCAAGCCAAGCTTCCTATTAGCGGATGAGCCGACGGGTGCATTAGATCAGAAAACGGGTAAAATGGTATTAGATTTATTTGCAAAATTACATCAGGAGGGTGCAACAATTATTTTAGTCACTCATGATGCTCACGTAGCAACATTTGCCAACCGGACAATTGAAATCCTGGATGGACAAGTAAGGAGTGATCGTTAGTGGGTATTTTTGAAAATATTAAGATGGCCTTTATTTCAATTTGGGATAATAAGCTGCGGAGTTTCCTAACAATGATTAGTATTATTATTGGGATTGCCTCAGTTATTGCAATTGTATCAATTGGTCGGGGTGCAACAAGTAATCTACTAGGTAATGTTCTCGAAATAACCAATGGTCAGCTAATAATTAGTTACCGCAATGAGCCACGGAAAGAAAATGAAAATCCATTTGCTTTTGACCAAACAGTTCTCGACCAAAAAAATATTTATATCGATCAACAAATTGATGCCCTGGAAAATTTACAAGGCGTGGAAACAGTAGTTAAAACAAATACGGCAGCAAATGTTACAGCAAGTTACCGTGAAAAAGAGACGAAGGGGCAACAGCTATCGACAACAATGAGTGCCGATCAGCTCCTCAAAGACTTACAAATTGTTGATGGACGAATCTTTACAGAGGCAGAATTTAATAAAGGAATCCCTGTATTAATTATTCACCAGAAGTCGGCTAGAAATATGTTTGGTGAAAGTAGTGAGGCCATTGGCAAAGAGTTAATTATCAATAATAAGATTTTCTTAATTGTGGGAACGTATCGCGAAATATCAGCCCAAGGTCAACCAACAGAAACATTCTACCTCCCTTATAAAGGCTGGATTGCATATTCTGGAAGTAACGACATCCAGCAGCTAGCAATTGTCCCCCAAAAAGGTGAAGACCTAAAAGCCTTAGGTAAAAAAGTAGTGGAAACATTAGATAAATACAAAGTAACAACGGGTGAATATGAAGTATTAAGTTTTGATGCCATCTTAAAACAGGCAGAAACACTCCTCAATACGATGACATTATTTGTCACAATGATTGCTGCTATTTCTTTACTTGTTGGTGGCATTGGCGTGATGAATATTATGTATGTTTCGGTCGTTGAACGAACGCATGAAATTGGCTTGCGAAAAGCAATTGGCGCAACAGGAAGGCAAATTTTATTGCAATTTTTAATAGAATCCGTGACAATAACGACAATTGGTGGTATCATAGGTATAGTGATTGGTTTGGCCGGTCATTCAATTGGGGCAGCAGTCGTTAAATATCCACTGGTAATCTACACCGATATTATCATAATTGGTGTTGGTTTTTCAATGGGAATTGGCTTGCTTTTTGGAACATTACCAGCAGCAAAAGCAGCAAAAATGCCGCCAATTGAAGCGCTCAGAAATTTATAGAAAAAGATAGGGAGAACAAAATGGAAAAAATTCAAAAAATAAAAAAGATTCAAATATTCACAATCATTTTTATGGTAAGTGTCTTATTAAATCAGGGCGGATTACTATTTCCCCAAAATGCAATTTTAGCAACGGGAGGATCAATTGTGTCAATAGGCGCTTATGTGTTGCTCTGGGTTAGCTATGGTATGGGGCGATCGCTTAATATTAATAGTAAACGCTACTTATTACTGGCACTTTTGCTCACTGTGGTAAGTATGATTATATCTGTAACAGGGAGTGTTTGGGTAGCAATAGAATTAGGTAAAGCAGCATCAGAGGGCGCTCAGATAACAACAGCCGAAGATCTTAGTCGGTTGCTTCCAAATTACAAAATGTTTACAACAATTATGATGCTTGTGGGAACTTGTGTTAATATTATTTATATTGGTATTAGTGCAATGGTCTACATGGATAACAAGAAACTTAGTCTAGAGACGCAAAAAGAAGTAGATGAGGCCTATAATAGTTAAGCCTTATACAATCAAATTTAAAAAGATAAATAAAACGAATGAAGGATAGAAATATGCTTCATTTTTTTAATGAATTTTATGGTGAGTGAGTTATTGATGGAAATTAGAGATCGAGTTGTATAAACTTTGTGATGTAAAAAAATGCATTATACAACCAAGTGAATAAAAATTCACAATGATAAGTGAGTAGCGACAAAAATTGACAATAATAATCTTGGGTCATATAATTAACTTGTAGCAAGTAGAAAATAAGCAGTAAAGTAGCTAAAAGCTTTAACAAAAAAAGCAAGGAATGATAATACCCTAAATATATGATGAAAGGAAGAACAGCCATGTATATATTAGCCAAAATCAAACAAAAAAAATACCAACTAGTTCTTGTATGCTCCCTACTTTTTGCCGGACTTGTACAAGGGAGCGTCTACACCTATTTAGTCTATAGCGATGATTCCAATATAATAGCATCAATAACATCAATTACAGAAAATAGACTAGGACCAATTGAAAAGACAGTCAACTACCTGTTATTAAATGTTGGAATTATTAGTCAAATTTTTATGACCATAATCGCTTTATTTCTGACAAGTGGTTTATGGACAAAGCTCTTTAGTAAAAATATTAGCATCTTCCTCCGAGATTTTCGCTATGTGTATTACGGCGTATTAGAATATCTTGGCTGGATTGTTATCTTACCAATTTTATTTATCAGTATCACCATTGTTATCACAAATTCAGCTTTTGCAACCTTTGTGATAACATCAATGATTGCCCTACTAGGAGCCGTTGTGATGGTTGCGCTACTAACTATTTTATTGAAAAACTTCACGAAATATGGCTGGAAAGCAAACGTCGCATTACCGTATTTTCTGATTTTTCTAGGAATTGCTTTTGCTAGTATCTTTGCTAAAACGGTAATCTCCTTAAACATGCTCCTGTTCATCTTTTTTACAAGTGTGAGTGTGGTTACGCATTTAGTGCTAATGGTTAAAATTAGGAGGAATCAATATGTGTGAAATCGTTAATCTTAGTTTTGGCTTTGATGAGCTGCTGCTAGAAAATGTAAACCTTTCATTGAAAAAAGGGAATCTATATTGTCTTGTTGGTAATAATGGAGCAGGGAAATCGACTTTTTTCCGTTTATTAAGTGATGAATTGAAAGCAACGGTGGGTGAGATTATCAAAGAGGAGAATACAACTGCAGTCTACGTCCAAGTCCAATATGAAATCGTTCCCTTTTTGAGTGAAAAACAACTATATACTTTAATCGATAGAACAAATAATACCGGGCCACAAATTGATGAAGAAAGTTATAGCGCATCTAATAAAATTTTGGGAGACTATTCAACAGGGATGTTGCAAAAAGTAATGCTCAATTTGCTGATGAATGTAACGCAAGAACTGATTTTAATTGATGCTCCCCTGGCAGCCCTTGATATGGTAAATAAAGATATTTATATCAAACGCCTTAAAGCAGCAGCAAGGAGAGGAAAGACAATCATTATCTCAACCCAAGAACCAGATGTTGCATATCAGCTACAAGATAATTTACTAATTCTTGCGAATAAAACAATTAATAAATATGAAAATAATGGTGCAAGCTATGAAATATTCCGCGAAGCGCTGGTAGCTGATATGGTGATGAAATAATTTTGATTTTGTTGCATTAGCTTAAATTGTAAAAAATGTAAAAATAAGGAATGTAGGCTTTGATATGGCAACTGTAAGCATATTAAAAGAACTGAAAATAGAGCTCAAGCGGGTAATTTCGTAGATGCACTAAGATTATTTTATAATGATAATGGATTTTATGAGTTCGGTAATCTAATTATTGATAAATCTGAAAGAGAAGATATGGTTGGAGATGATCATTGAGAAACTAACATATTTCCTTAAGCTGCCTTTCACAAAAATGAGGTGGCCTTTTTTCTATATAAAATGATTGACTAGGTTTAAAAGATAAAGTACAATTACTATTATTCAATAGGTTAAAAGTTACACAGAAAGCAGCGAAGAAGACCTTAGAGCCAATTTCTGTCAAAATAAGCATGGCAAGTCCTAGACCAGCGATCACTTATCTTTTAACATAAGAGAGGAAATAAGAGTGTGAAAATAACCGATTTAACGATTTCTTACGGTAACAAAAATATTATCAGGCATGCAAACTTAAATTTCCCCCCAAAAACAATGACGATAATTACAGGACCATCAGGATGTGGGAAGTCGTCATTAATAGCCGTGCTCGGATTATTACACAAGCCAACACAAGTAAAAGAGTACACAATACGCGGAAAAGAAGTAAATTTTAGTGATGATAAAATAAATGCGTTAATCAGACAGGAGCAAATTGGTTTTGTTTTTCAGGAGTCACATTTACTTAACAATTTAACGGTATTTGACAATATTGCACTACCACTGCTCCTGCAAAAGAGAAAGCAATCAGAAATAAGAGCAAGCGTACTTAGCATACTAGAGCAGCTAGAAATGACTGAATATGAAAAAAGCTATCCCTTTGAACTATCAGGCGGTCAAAAACAGCGCGTGTGTATTGCGCGCGCATTAATTTTAGCACCTGATATTATCATAGCTGACGAGCCAACCGCAGCACTTGATTTGGCAAATACAAGTAATATCATGCAAATATTTGAACAAATAGCAAAAACAAAGCGGGTCATCATCGTTTCACATGATCTGGAACTTGTTAAATATGCCAACCGGCAATATGAAGTGCGGGACAAGAAAGTCGTATTAAAAAGTGAGCAAAATCAAGAAGAAAATACCGAACCAGATCGTAAGAACGGGGAGAAAGCAGCGATTTTCTCGTTTGCCCGAAAATATCGAACTAAGAGTAAAAGCCAATTAAATAAATGGATTTTCCCACTATTAGCCCTAATCATCGGCTTTGGGGGCTATGTATCGACGTTTGGCGGCAATTATATCAAAAACCAGCAAGCAACGGTTGAATTCTTTTCCCCCGATGTCATGACAGTAATGAAAAAAGATTATAACACCGGTGTAACGCATGAAGATGTCAATAGAAATTTCACCCTAACAGAACTAGAGCAACTGCGGGCGATTCCTGGTGTCCAAAGAGTAGATGAGTATCACCGTCTTAAGACAACGGGACATATTGATCCTGAATTTGAAAAAGATAGTAACAGAACGCTATCTTTTGAATTAATGGGACAAAATAGCACAATTAATTATAGTCCAAATGAGAGCAAAACAGGTGTATCACAATTAGATATTGTGGGTAAATTACCAGAACAGAATTTCAGTCACATTGTTTTAGCTGGAGATAGCAAAGCCGATTTCATTATTACCGCAAGATTTTTAGCAAGATATTTCCCAACAATTAAGCGCGAGGATAGCATCGGTCAAGAACTGAAATTTGACATCCTCGTTCCAACAAAATTATTTGAAATAAGCAACAAGTTTCCCCAGGGAGAAGTCCAAGGGGAAGTACCGTATTACAAAATAACCACAATGACAAAAAAAATTGGAGCGGTCGTCGACGATCGGAAAATTGGCTTAGATATCCTAGCTACGACCGCAGGACTCGTCCTGTTTTTACCACAGAGTGAGATTGAAGAGCAGATTCAAAAAGCGGCATCAAATAATATTGATAGCACCAAGGAGCAGTTTACCGAATATAGCTATCAGTCACAGGAACTACAACTTAAATTAACCCCTGAAGCAGATAGCGAAATGGTGACAACGCAAATTCAAGCGCTGTCGCGTAATAATGAGGTCATCCAAGAAAGCTACACGCAAAAAGTATTAATAAAACAATTTGAAGACATCAGAAAAATAGGGCAAATAGCTGTTGCCCTACTTGGTTCGATTATCTTAGCAGTCTTTTTAGTTTATTATAACATGCTCCTAACAAGCCGAAAAAAGGAGTTTGGCCTCCTCAAAGTCATTGGACTATCAGAAGATGCCTTACTTTTTGTCATGATTTGGGAATTTTCATTTCATATTATCAAAATATGGGTACTTTCCGTGATTGTTCAAAGCCTTTGCAATTTATTTGAACCACTGTTAATGCAAGGCGGCACATTTACTTTTTCGTATGCTTATATAATTATCAACTTGGTTATTGTGGGAATATTTGTCTTGGGACCAAGTATTCCAATCATTTGGCGGGCCAAGAAAGTAGATCCAACAATATTAATTGCCAAACCTTAAAAAGAGAGCCCGCATGTGGAATATGCAGGCTCTCTTTTATTTGGGCATTAAATTCGTTCTGTTTTAAATGAGGGGTGAAAATATCTAATAAGGGCATAAAATTACCCCCCGGGGATGTCCTTGCGATAATTTTCAAATAGGGTACCATAATCACGATAAAAATTATTGTCAAAAGGCTTCCCAAAAAGACACTCTGTTAATTTTTTTGCCTTGTATGTTGAGTCGGTTTGGTGGAGGAGATGAAGTTGGATTGGCTGATAGAGGGCTTTGTTTTTAAGGCGGGTGATGGCGTGGGTGAATATTTGGAAGTGATCAAAGGCTAGTTGCTGTGGTGTGATATCTGCAATATTTAGCCAATGAAGCAACGGATAGGAATCCTTGGGATTATCTGGCGTGTCATTGCGTGTCATGACAATGTGGGCAACGCTAATCACCCAATTTTGATGATTTGGTTGGCTGTATGTTGCGAGCTGTTCTGTATAAAAATCGGTAATATTAAGCGCCGTTTTTGTCATGATGATGCTAATAAGAGCAGTTGTTGTCGTCTGCGCTCTTGTTACAAATCCACCAGGGAGGACATAGTGGTGCTTAGCAGGTTCGACTTCGCTTTTAATAAGTGCTATCTGGAGTTGGTATTGCTTGGCAATTTTCTTGAAACGGAACATCAGGGCTTCGACCCTTAGGGCCGGCCTTTGATCTACAGCTGGATACATGATTTATCAGTCCTATCGTGTTATTAATAATTTTTGTTCAATGATTTGCATTGTTTCAAGTAGACGGTCGTTGTAAATAGTTGCATCAATTTCAATGAAATTAATATTATGTTTACTTGCCAATTGCTTATATGCTGCTGCTGCTTGGACTTTTGTTGACTCATCACTCCAGCGGTAGTTGTCTTCAATATGTGGTACGGTTGCTTGTAAGAGAATATGAAGGTCTGTTTTATAATTGCTGACTGCTTCAATGAGCACGTTTTGGGCAATGGCATATTCAGGTGTGTCAAGCCATTGAGGCGAAAATGTTGCAAAGACATAATAAAAGTAATAGAGCGTTGTCAGTGGATCAGTGTCAACAAAAAGAATTCGATTTGCCTTTAAATTTTGCTTTTTGTCCTGGAGCATCTGTTCACTAACAATGTGGATAAAATCGCTAGGTACATAGGCCGTATTTTCATGACCAAAATAAATATCACTATGATATTTACCGTATTCTTCACTCCAGACGGTATTAAAAAGGGAAGCAAGTTTCTTTGTAAGTGTCGTTTTCCCGCAACTTTCACTCCCAATTATCGTAACTTTTTTATTTAAATAGACTTTTGTTTGCTGCGTAAGCATGTTGTAATTTTCGGTTTTATATAAGTCTTTTTCAATTTCGCTAACTGATAGCGGTAGGCCATTTAGTTGGTAGTTAATGTTAAGCATTTCATTGCGTAAGAGGATGTTGCTATAGTCCTCTTTTGAGTTGAAAATTACTTGTAATTGTGGATTATGTTTAAGTAGCAGTTGGTCCCACATTAGTGTAGTTAGATTATCATCAGAAATGATATGAAGATGATAGTTTTTGAAGTCGATATCAGCAAGAATCGAAGCAATAATACGCTTTTGCTCAACTGTTGTTAGGTGGTAGCGTGTGCTCGTACTTTGCGTAATAAAAATATCTAAGTGTTCACATAACCCTGCTGCTTGAATAAGAATTTCCTTGTGAGCCATGTGGATAAGGCGAAACTTACCACTGACAGCACCATTTTTATACTTGCAGCCTGAGGAATTAGTTTGTTGACAAATAGTGATTCGCTGATCAAGTGCAACTAAAGTTTGACCGGTTAATGTTGCCAGTTCTTGTCGTGTATAATTTGTAATATCCATGATTAGTGCTCCTTTTTTGCTATTGTTTTTGTCGTATATTGGGCATAAGCTGTAAGTAGGGCATTAATTTGATAGAGGATATACATACAGCCAAAGACGAAATTACCACTGAGAAATTGGACGGGAATCGCAAAAAGATTTAAAACAATCCATAAAATCCAGGAAATACGATAGCGAAAGATCATCAACCCCTGTGCCAAAATACCAACATACATCGCAATAATATTAGCAATAATGAAAAATGGACCCGTCGTCAAATCAACCCACCCCATAAAAAAGGCGAGAACCAAATAAGCAGATGAAAGGAAAATCATCACGGCAAGAACGATGAAATCGCGACTTGTGTTTAACTTTTCAATATTTGCATGGCCAGTATCATCAGTATGATTTCGCCAATCAAAGAAGCCAATAACATGTGAAATGAAAAAATAGGTAGTGGAAATAACAAAACCAAAAGCGCCAAAAGCGATATTGATAATCATTTCCAGCGAGTTGGCAATCAACCCAAGGACATTACCACTATTTTTACGTCTTCCAAGTTGAAAAACACAGAGAAGCCCAACGATAAAAGAAATAGAGGGCAGGAAATTCTGAATCCATGATCCTGCCTCATTAAAAGATGTAATACCACTCCAAAGGGCAACAATAGCACCAGTTAGTGTAAAGCCGACCGTCCATCGCTTACGACCCTGCTCATTTTTTGTGATATAGTCAAGGGCTTTGATGATAGTAGGTGTTGTGGGTGTGGGTCGATTAGTCATGAGGTTTCCTCCTTTTTGGTTTCAAATTGAAACTAAATTATATCGTCAATTATACAGTATTGGGGAATAAAGTCAAGGGAGTGAGTCAATTGCGTCGCGCAAGTTAATTAATGCAGTTTAGAGGTATTATATCTTATATATCTATGTTATACTAGATAAGATACCACATAAAAATGTTGACCCAAAAAGCAAATTGGGGCAATCAAATTCACCCTGAGCAAGACTTGGAGAAACTGGAGGAAATCATGAATACACTAGATATAGCAATAATTATTTTTATAATAATGGAAACAGCAAACGTCTGTATTTTATACTTTGCGCCCGATTCAAAACTTGGTAATGGGGTTGCCGTGTTCAAGCCATGGGAAACGGCAAAAAAGGAACCAAACGCCCAGCTATTTGCCCAATACATGACAAATTGGGTAGCGGGAACCAAGTTAATATTCATCGTCTTGCTTGTGGTCGTCCTCCTAACGGGAAGTGAAACGACCAAAATATATGCTGTTGGTGCGATGATTTTATCAATTGGAACATATTTTTGGCGGCTGCACCCAATTGTCCAAAAACTGGACAGCCTCAACCAAATCAGCCCTAAAGGTTATTCCCGAACACTAGGATTTATGATTGCCGGATTTTTAGCGATGTTTTCAATAGCGCTGCTTGGCCATTTAATAATCCGGTAAACCACAAAGGAGACCCCTTTTTTTGAAAAAAATCCGCGCAAGCAATCTTGACTTGATCACCTTAAACAGTGTATCGGGTCTTTTTTTTGTGAAAGTAGCTATGCTGGGCATAAGATTAACCTATTCGTAATAAGAAAAGAACTAAGTCATAGGATTAATAAAAATGGGGAGGGGATGAGCCAGTACATGAACAGATTTTCATTAATTGTGGAAAGCTATCATCAAAGTAACCAAAATATCAATTATTTCGCCGAACCAAGCCCCCTTACCAAAAAAAACCGCATTTTTTCCTTGCCACGACCACCAATTTATGATAAAATGTTTTGGTATGACTACGCTATGATGTGTGAGGTTGTCGATACACTAGGATGAGTTGTCATGTACAACTTTTGCCTGCCTAGTATCGAGTTTTTACGCGGAGCGGTCCACACGGAAGGAGGACACAAAAATGGCAAACAATAAAATTCGTATTCGTTTGAAAGCATTTGATCACAAATTATTGGATCAATCAGCAGCGAAAATCGTTGAAGCAGCTCAAAAAAGTGGTGCGGAAGTCTCAGGACCTATTCCCCTACCAACAGAAAGAGAAGTAATCACTATATTACGTGCGGTGCATAAATATAAAGATTCACGTGAACAATTTGAAATTCGTACACATAAACGTCTTATTGAATTAAAAAAATGGACGCCAGCAACTGTTAGCGCACTTGAAAATCTTCAATTGCCAGCAGGAGTTGAAGTAGAAGTTAAAGCGTAAGCTTAACTTACCCTATCTAATAAGAGTAGGGAAACAAAAATAATAGAAAGTTAGTGAGGTGTAATTCATGAAAGGAATCTTAGGTCGTAAAATTGGGATGACTCAAGTATTTACCACAAATGGTGAACTAGTTCCAGTAACTGTCATTCAAGTTGAAAATAATGTTGTTTTACAAAAGAAAACAGTTGAAACAGACGGATATAACTCTGTTCAATTAGGGTTCGAAGAAAAACCAGCAAGACTTGCAAACAAAGCAGAGCAAGGACATGCTACAAAAGCGGAAACAACTCCTAAGCGCTACATTCGTGAAATTAGAGATTTTGACATTGATGTTGAAGTTGGAGCGATTGTTAAGCCAGGAGATTTATTTACAGAAGGAGAAATCGTTGATGTAACGGGAACTTCTAAAGGGAAAGGATTTCAAGGTTCGATCAAACGTCATAACCAATCTAGAGGGCCAATGGCTCACGGTTCTAGATATCATAGACGTCCAGGTTCAATGGGAGCTGTTGCTGCCAACCGTGTATTCAAAGGAAAGAAACTTCCAGGACACATGGGTGCAAAAACAATTACTGTTCAAAATCTTGAAATCGTTAAAATTGACACGGAAAATAACGTTGTACTTGTACGCGGAAACGTTCCAGGAAGCAAAAAAGCAGTTTTGACAATTAAATCAAATGTAAAAGGTAGAAATATCAAAGAAGCAAAAGATTTAGTAAATTACAATAAAGTTGAAGTAGTAGAAACTACGGATGCAAGTACAGAAGAATAAAATTTAATGGAAGGAGGATTCACATGCCTAAAGTAAATGTATATAACCTAGAAGGAAACAAGGTAAGTGACATCGAATTAAGTGAAGCTATATTTGGTTTAGAACCACATAAGCAAGCAATGTATGATGCAATCATCATGCAAAAAGCAGCACTTCGACAAGGAACACACAAAGCTAAAACGCGTGGCGAAATACGTGGTGGTGGTCGAAAACCATGGCGTCAAAAAGGTACTGGTCGTGCAAGACAAGGATCTATTCGTTCACCACAATGGCGTGGAGGGGGAACAGTATTTGGTCCACAACCACGTTCATATAAAATGAAAATCAACAAAAAGGTGTATCAATTAGCGCTTAAATCAATCTATTCAAGTAAAGTACTTGAAGGGAAATTAATCGTTGTTGAAAATTTCAATTTAGATGCACCAAAAACAAAGACAATGATTAACTTTTTTGCAGCATTAAGTGCAACAAAACCATTAATCATTTCTGAAAGCGGGAATGAGAACTTATTCCTATCAGTAAGAAATATCCAAAGAGCTAATGCATTAACGAGTTCAAGTACAAGTGTATTAGACATTGCTACTGCCGACACTGTTATTGTAACAGTAGAAGCTATCGTGAAAATTGAGGAGGTGCTTGGAAAATGTTAAGCTATGCTGATATTATAAAGCGCCCGCTAATCACTGAGAAGACAGCGGCGTTGTCAATTGGACAAAAGTATGTTTTTGAAGTAGATTACAAAGCGAACAAAACATTGGTAAAACAAGCTATTCAACATTTATTCCCCGGAACAAAAGTTGAAAAAGTAAATATTATGAATGTTAAACCAAAAGCAAAACGCGTTGGTCGTTATCTTGGTAAAACAAAAAGAATTCGTAAAGCTATCGTAACATTAACAGCAGATAGTAAACCGATTGAAATTTTTTAATCAAATATAACAAAAGTGATTCAACTATCATGAACTGGTAGAGAATTTTTTATAAAAAAATCTTAGAATGAGGAGGCAAAACAACAATGGCTATTAAAGTTTATAAGCCGGTCACGAATGGTCGTCGTCATATGACAACGCTTGATTATAAAGCGGATATCACTACTGATAAACCGGAAAAATCATTGTTAGCTCCACTGACAAAAAATGGTGGACGTAATAACCAAGGTAAAATTACTATACGTCACCGTGGTGGAGGACATAAACGTCAATATCGTATCATCGATTTCAAAAGAAATAAAGATGGGATTATTGGTCGTGTTGCAACTATTGAGTATGATCCAAATCGTACGGCAAATATTGCACTAATTAATTATCTTGATGGAGAGAAAAAGTATATTATCGCTCCTAAAGGATTAAAAGTAGGTATGGAAATTGAGTCAGGAGAAGGTGCCGATATCAAAGTTGGTAACGCTTTGCCACTTGAGAAAATTCCAGTGGGGACATTTATCCATAATATCGAAATGTATCCTGGTAAGGGTGGACAATTAATCCGTTCTGCAGGTACGAGTGCACAAATTTTAGGTCGTGAAGGTAAATATGTCCTAATCCGTCTTAAATCAAGTGAAGTTCGCTACATCTTAGGTGTATGTCGTGCAACAATTGGTGAAGTTGGAAATGGCGCGCACGAACTTGTAAATATTGGTAAAGCTGGACGTACACGTTGGATGGGTATTAAACCAACCGTTCGTGGTTCTGTAATGAATCCCAACGATCACCCACACGGTGGTGGTGAAGGACGTACACCAATTGGACGTAAAGCACCAGTTACTCCTTGGGGTAAACCTGCTTTAGGACTTAAAACAAGAAATAAGAAGAAACATTCTTCAAAATTAATTGTTCGTCGTCGTAATGAAAAATAATTATTCAAATATAAAATATAGTTTGGAAGGAGGACCCAACCAATGGCAAGAAGTTTAAAAAAAGGACCTTTCGTAGATGATTATCTAATGAAAAAAGTTGAAAAGCTGAATGAAGTAGAGAAAAAAGAAGTAATTCAAACTTGGTCACGTCGTTCAACTATTTTCCCTCAGTTTATTGGGCACACTTTTGCTGTACACAATGGACGTGAGCATATACCTGTATATGTAACAGAAGATATGGTAGGTCATAAATTAGGCGAATTCGCACTAACGAGAACTTACCGTGGACATGGTGACGATCGTAAAACGAAAAAACGTTAATTTCAAATATAAAAGTTAATATACTTGAAGGGAGGCAAAACAAATGCAAGAAGCAAAAGCAGTAGCTCGTACGGTAAGAATCGCACCACGTAAATCAAGAATGGTTGTTGATTTAATTCGTGGGAAAAACGTTGGCGAAGCATTCGCAATTCTTTTTAATACAAATAGAGGCGTAGCACCAACAGTTGCAAAAGTTCTGAAATCAGCAGTAGCAAACGCTGAAAACAATCATGAAATGAATGTTGAAAACTTATACATTAAGGCAGCTTATGTTGACGAGGGCGCAACACTTAAAAGATTCCAACCACGTGCTAAAGGTAGCGCATTTGAAATCTTAAAAAGAACAAGCCATATCACAATAGTGGTGGCAGAACGCTAAAACCAAACCTTATCTAAATAAGGAATAAAAAAGAGAAATGGAGGATTCGCAATGGGTCAAAAAGTAAATCCAATAGGTTTACGAGTTGGTATAATTCGTGACTGGGATTCACGTTGGTATGCAGATAAAAGAAATTATTCAACATACTTACTTGAAGACGTGAAAATCCGAGAATTCGTAGAAAAGAAATTAAGCAACGCATCATTAGGTCATATTGAAATCGAGCGTCGTGATGATTCAAGAGTAAATGTTATTATCTTTACAGCAAAACCAGGTTATGTAATTGGTAAAGGTGGAGCAGATATTGATAATTTAAGACAAAGTATCAAAAGACTAGTTAATCGTGAAGTCTTTATTGATGTTGTTGAAATTAAGAAGCCTGATTTAGTTGCAAGATTGGTAGCACGAAATATTGCTGATCAATTAGAGCGCCGTGTATCATTCCGTATTGCCCAAAAACGTGCAATTCAAAACGTAATGAAAGCTGGAGCTTTTGGAATTAAAACGGCTGTAAGTGGTCGTCTAGGCGGAGCTGATATGGCTCGTACCGAAGGATACTCAGAAGGAAATGTCCCTTTACAAACTTTACGTGCAGATATTGATTACGCACACGAAGAAGCTGATACTACTTATGGTAAAATGGGTGTAAAAGTTTGGATTTATAAAGGTGAGATACTTCCACAAAAACCGAATAAAAAACAAAATAAATAATTTTGGGAAGGAGGCAAACTAATGTTAATGCCAAAAAGAACTAAATATCGTAGGCCCCATCGTGTTCGTTACGAAGGTAAAGCACAAAGAGGAACTACAATTACTTTTGGTGAATATGGATTAAAATCAACGGAAGGTGCATGGATTACCAACCGTCAAATTGAAGCAGCACGTATTGCGATGACTCGTTATATGAAGCGTGGTGGGAAAGTTTGGATTAAAATATTCCCAGGTTTAGCAAAGACTGCAAAACCTCTTGAAGTCCGAATGGGTTCAGGGAAAGGTGCTCCAGAATCATGGGTAGCAGTTGTTAAAGCTGGCCGCGTGATGTTTGAAGTTGGTGGTGTATCAGAAGAAGTAGCACGTGAAGCACTTCGTCTTGCAGCACATAAATTACCTGTAAAATGTAAAATAATTAAACGTGAAAGTGATGGTGATAGTAATGAAAGCTAATGAAGTTCGCAAATTAGAAACATCTGATATTAAACAACAAGTGAAGTCTAAAAAAGAGGAATTGTTCGGATTACGTTTTCAACAAGCTACCGGCCAATTAGAAGACACTTCACAAATTCGTAAAATTCGTAAAGATATCGCAAGAATGTTAACAGAATTACGTGCTCGTGAAATAGCACAATAGTTATTAAAGTAGGCATATGTCAACTTTAAAATTACTGAGAGGAGGAACCTTGTAATTATGGAACGTAATAATCGTAAAGTTATCGTCGGAACAGTTGTTTCGGATAAAATGGATAAAACAATCACTGTCTTAGTTGAGACAAAGAAAAAGCATCCGTTATACGGAAAACGTGTAAAATATTCAAAAAAATATAAAGCACATGATGAACAACAAATTGCAAAAATGGGAGATACAGTGAAAATAATGGCAACTCGTCCATTATCAGCTACTAAAAGATTTCGTTTAATTGAAGTTGTGAAAGTTGCAGTTAATGCATAATTTCATCTAAGTGATAATAAATAAATAAACTTGAAAGGAGGAACATAAGATGATTCAACAAGAAAGTCGTGTAAAAGTTGCTGATAACTCAGGAGCAAAAGAATTACTAGTTATTCGTTGTCTAGGTGGATCTAAACGTCGCTATGCAAATATCGGTGATGTTGTAGTTTGTTCAGTTAAACAAGCAACTCCTGGTGGAGCAGTAAAAAAAGGTGAAGTTGTTAAAGCAGTTGTTGTTCGTACAAAAACAGGAGCTCGTCGAAGTGATGGTTCATATATCAAATTTGACGAAAATGCTGCAGTAATTATTCGTCCTGACAATTCACCAAGAGGAACACGTATTTTTGGACCAGTTGCTCGTGAATTGCGTGAGAAAAATTTCATGCGTATTGTTTCACTTGCACCCGAAGTACTATAGTGTTTCTTCCCAAGCATTGTTAAATTAGAAAATTGTAATTTGACACTGGATGGGAAAGTAATCACAACCCTAATAAGGATACCAAGTAAGAGGGAGGTGCACATTTAATGCACATTAAGAAAAATGATATGGTTCAAGTTATTGCTGGTAAAGATAAAAAAGAAGCAAAACAAGGTCTTGTATTAAAAGTTTATCCGAAAACTAATAAAGTATTAGTCGAAGGTGTAAACCTAGTTAGCAAACACCAAAAATCAAATGGAGAAAATCCAGGTGGTATTATGGAAATTGAAGCGCCAATACATGCATCGAATGTTCAATTAATTTGTCCAAAAACAAATAAACCAACAAGAGTTCGTTACGAAATCAAAGACGGGAAGAAAAACCGTATTTCAGTTCGTTCAGGAGAACAAATTAAATAATAAGAAGTGAAGAAAGGAGGTTACATAATGAGTCGTCTTAAAACAAAATATCAAAGCGAAGTGGTACCAAATTTGATGAAAACATTTGAATTCAAATCGGTAATGCAAGCACCAAAATTAGAGAAAATCGTAATTAACATGGGAGTTGGAGATGCTGTATCAAATTCGAAAGTATTAGATAAAGCAGTGGAAGAACTTACATTACTAGCAGGTCAAAAACCAGTAGTAACGAAAGCGAAGAAATCAATCGCCGGATTCCGTTTACGTGAAGGAATGCCAATTGGAACGAAAGTAACATTACGTGGAGAACGTATGTACGAATTTTTAGATAAATTAGCGTCAATTGCTTTACCACGTGTACGTGATTTCCGCGGAATATCAAAGAAATCATTTGACGGTCGTGGTAACTACACATTAGGAATTAAAGAACAATTAATTTTTCCGGAAATTGATTTTGATAAGGTTTCAAAAGTACGAGGCATGGACATTGTTATTGTAACAACTGCTCAAAATGATGAAGAAGGATTTGAACTTCTTAAACAAATGGGAATGCCATTTGAAAAATAATCTGAAGGAGGAGAAGTAAATGGCTCGTAAAGCAATGATCGTAAAACAACAACGTAAGCAAAAATTTGCAGTTCGTGAATATACACGTTGTGAAATCTGTGGGAGACCACATTCAGTTATTCAAAAGTTTAAACTTTGTCGTATTTGCTTCCGTGAGTTAGCTTATAAAGGTCAACTACCGGGAGTTACTAAATCAAGCTGGTAATTTTTAGCCATTTGGTGTAAAAAATAGCAGTTAAGACAATAAAATAATAAATATCTTCAATCTGAAAGGAGGAAATAGACATGGTTATGACAGATCCAATAGCAGATATGCTGACAAGAATTCGTAACGCTAATCAAATGCGTCACGATTATGTTGAAATGCCAGCATCTAATCTTAAAAAATCAATCGCGGAAATTCTTAAAGCAGAAGGTTTCGTTCATAATGTTGAATATGCAAAAGCAGAAAACAATAAAGAAAATATGAGAATCGCTTTAAAATATGATCGTGCTACAAATCAACGAGTAATCACAGGGCTTAAGAAAATTAGTAAACCAGGATTACGCGTTTATGCAAAAGCAGAGGAAATGCCACGTGTATTAAGCGGCCTAGGTATAGCGATAGTATCAACATCACAAGGTGTAATTACAGATAAGAAAGCGCGCGCGCTTGCAATCGGTGGAGAAGTATTAGCATACGTTTGGTAGTCTACTACTAAATAATAATATAAAATAAAATCTAGCGGAGGTGAAAAGAAATGTCACGTATTGGAAATAAAGTACTTACAGTACCTACAGGGGTAACTGTTGAATTAAAAGAAAATAACACGGT
Source organism: Culicoidibacterales bacterium (assembly GCA_051652245.1). Lineage (GTDB taxonomy): Bacteria > Bacillota_I > Bacilli_A > Culicoidibacterales > Culicoidibacteraceae > BHER01. The sequence goes on from JBOFTV010000031.1 coordinate 27,959, forward strand.
TTTTGTTAAAGGACCTAAGGGCGAATTAACACAACAATTTAATGCTGATTTGACAATTAAATTGGAAGAAAATCAATTAACTGTTGCCAGACCAAACGATATCAAGCAAACAAAAATGATTCATGGAACAACAACGGCATTACTTAACAATATGCTTATTGGCGTAAGTGAAGGATATGAAATCAAACTTCAAATTATTGGGGTTGGTTACCGTGCTAACTTAGCTGGAGATACATTAAACTTAAGTTTAGGGTTCTCACATCCAGTACAATATGTTGCTGAGCCAGGAATTACGTTAGAAGTTCCAACGCAAACAGAAATTATTGTGCGCGGAATTGATAAGCAACGTGTTGGTGAAGTTGCAGCAAATATTCGTAAGCATCGTCGTCCAGAACCATATAAAGGAAAAGGTATCCGTTATGTTGGGGAACATGTTCGTCGTAAAGAAGGTAAAACAGCAGGTAAGAAATAGTTATAAAACGGAAATCAAATGGCGGTTAGGAATTTTTTGTTCTGAAGTTGTTTGGGAGCGGGTTTTACTGTTTCTACCACTAATATAAAATTGAAAGGAGAACACTAATATGATAAAGAAACCATCACGTAATAGTTCACGTCAAAAGCGTCATCGTCGTATTCGTGCGCGTCTTAATGGTATTGCTGAATGTCCACGTTTGAATGTATTTCGTTCAAATACAAACATTTATGCACAAGTTATTGATGATGTTGCGGGTAAAACAATTGCAAGTTACTCAACATTAAATAAAGATTTTTCACATGAATCTAAATCTAATACAGCAGCAGCTACTATTGTTGGCCAAAAAGTAGCAGAGCTTGCTATCGCAGCAGGCATTAAAAAAGTAGTGTTTGATCGTGGCGGATATTTATACCACGGTAAAGTTAAAGCAATTGCTGAAGCAGCAAGAGCAGCAGGATTAGAATTTTAGAGTTAGGAGGAAGAAAACATGCAAACATTTATCGATCCAAATCAATTGGAGTTAACTGAACATGTTGTTACTATCAACCGTGTTACAAAAGTTGTAAAAGGTGGACGTCGTTTCCGTTTTGCAGCACTTGTAGTTGTTGGTGATGGTCATGGTCACGTTGGATATGGTACTGGAAAAGCAAATGAAGTTCCAGATGCTATTCGTAAAGCAATTGAAGATGCAAAGAAAAACTTAATTAAAGTTCCAATGGTTGGAACAACAATTCCACATATTATTCAAGGTAAAGCAGGATCTGGAGAAGTTTTATTACGTCCAGCATCTGATGGTACTGGGGTAATTGCCGGGGGACCTGTTCGTGCCGTATTAGAAGCAGCAGGTGTTCAAAACATTTTATCAAAATCTTTAGGTTCAAATACACCAATTAACATGGTAAGAGCTACGATTCAAGGTTTAGGGGCACTTCGTACAGTTGAAGAAATCGCTAGACTTCGTGGTAAAGAAGTATCTGAAATTTTAGGTTAATGAGAGGAGATTTAAAGAATGTCTAAACAAATATCAATCACTCTTAAAAAAAGCGTAATCGGTGCAAAAAAAGATCAAAAAGCTACGGTTCAAGCCTTAGGATTAAGAAAAATTAGACAAACAGTAGTGCAAAATGATTCTGAATCTTTAAGAGGAATGATCACTAAAGTTGCACACTTAGTCGAAGTTAAAGAAGTATAATAAATTATTTTTTAGAGGAGGTGCAACAAAATGAAGTTACATGAATTACAATATGAAGATGGCGCGCGCCGCGATCGTAAAAGAGTTGGTCGTGGGCCCGGAAGTGGAACAGGTAAAACTGCAGGTCGTGGACACAAAGGACAAAATGCCCGTAGTGGTGGAGGAGTTCGTCCCGGATTTGAGGGTGGTCAAACACCGCTATTCCGTCGTATTCCCAAGCGTGGATTTACTAATATTTTCCGTAAGGAGTTTGCAATTGTTAATTTAGATGCATTAAATGTATTCGAAGATGGTACCGTTGTAACACCAGAATTATTATTAGAAACACGTATCGCTCGTAAACTAGAGTCAGGAATTAAGATTTTAGGAAACGGAAGCGTTACAAAAAAATTAACTGTGAAAGCTCACAAGTTTTCGCAGACAGCAAAAACAGCTATCGAAAAAGCTGGAGGAACAGTAGAGGTGATTTAATAATGGAGAAGTTAATTTCTTTTTTGAAGAAAACAACAACAAAGAGAATTTTGTTTACAATCTTTATACTATTTATCTTTAGATTAGGATCAGTATTACCAGTTCCATTTATTAACCAGGCTGTTTGGCAGCGTTCGTTTGCTAATCAAGGCGGGGGATTATTTGACTTTTTAGATTTCCTTGGTGGTGGTGCATTTAAACAATTTAGTATTTTTGCACTTTCAGTTTCACCATATATTACGGCATCAATTGTTGTTCAGTTATTATCGCAGGATGTAATCCCGATTCTAACAAGATGGCAAAAAGAGGGTGTAAACGGTAAACGTAAAAAGGGAACACTAACAAGAATTTTGTCATTGATTTTAGCTTTTACCCAGGGTACAGCACTTGCATTGTCATATAATATGGCAAGTGGAGGAGCTACACTTACAACAGCAGGAAATAACTTTATTTTTGTATATGTAGCAATCATCTTAACAGCAGGTACAGCAGTACTTATGTGGCTAGCTGATTTAATTACAAAAAGAGGACTAGGTAATGGGGTTTCGATGATCATTCTTGCGGGAATTATCTCACAACTTCCAAATCAATTTGTGACAATCTGGAAACACTTTAACGGTGAAACACCAATTGCAAATGGTCAAATTTTGTCAGTACTAATGTATGTCTTTTTATTACTACTTGTTATCATTGTTGTATATATGCAAGAAGCGGAACGAAGACTTCCAATTCAATACACAAATGCTACAATGCTAACAAAAGTCAAAAAAAGCGTGACATATTTACCATTGAAACTAAACTCAGCTGGTGTTATTCCAGTTATCTTTGCTAATGCGATTATCACATTACCAATTACGATTTCATCGATCTTTTTTGCATCGAATGAGACGGGGAAATGGATTATTACAAACTTGAAGATGACAGCTCCAATTGGTTTAACTTTATATTTAGTGTTAACATTTTTATTTACTTTCTTTTATTCATTTATTCAAATTGATCCAGAGAAAGTAGCAGAAAATCTTGCTAAACAAAACTCATTTATTCCAAGTGTGCGTCCTGGAAAAGAAACGCAAAAGTATGTTACAAAAGTGTTGTGGAATATCACAACGGTTGGTGCGATTTATTTAACATTACTAGTAGCAACACCGGTATTAATTGAAATGTTTTTAGGTGTTCAAATCTCATTAGGTGGGACATCAATTATCATCTTAACAGGGGTTGCATTAGAAACAGTTAGACAATTAAGAAATCAATCATCAGTGCAAAAATATACAAACTTTTTGGAAGACTAGGAGATTTAAAATATATGCAAGCAATACTATTGATTGGACCTCAGGGTTCAGGAAAAGGAACTCAAGCAGAGCAAATTGTTAAAGCCTATGGCATTCCTCATATTTCAACTGGCGACATTTTTAGAAAGCAGATGCAATCTGGAAGTGAGTTAGGACTTTTGTTAAAATCTTATGTTGATGCTGGGAAGTTAGTACCAGATGAAGTAACAATTGAGATTGTTAAAAGTAGGTTAACCGAACCCGATTGTAAAAATGGATTCTTATTTGATGGCTTTCCCCGCAATTTGGCGCAAGCCTTAGCAATTGATGCTTTATTAGCGGAAATGGGGATGCCCTTTAAAGATGTAATCTGTCTTGAAATTGCCAGAGAATTGGTCGTTGCAAGACTTGAGGGTCGAAGAACTTGTGAAACTTGTGGAAGGATTTACCATGTCAAATTCAAGCCATCAGCAGTTGCTGGTGTCTGTGATGTTGATGGTGGAAAATTACTTCAAAGAGCTGATGACACATTTGCTAAAATTGAAAGTAGACTAAATGATTACTACGCACAAACAGAACCAATTATTGATTATTATCGGGCACAAGGAATTGTAAGCGACATTGATTCAACACTTGGTATTTCTGAAGTTTTTGCAAAGATTCAAGAGGTGCTATAATATGCTAGAATATAAATCAAAGCGGGAAATTGAATGCATTGGTGAGGCCGGAAGAATTGTTGCTCTATGCCATCAAGCATTAGAGACATTTATTGTACCGGGAGTATCACTGCTAGAAATTGATGCCCTTGTAGAAGACATCATTTTAAGTCAGGGTGCAATTCCCTCATTTAAAGATTATGAAGGTTTTCCAGCGAGTACCTGTGTCTGTGTCAATGAAGTTATTGTCCATGGGATACCAAATAAGCAAAAACTTAAAGATGGTGATATTATCACGGTTGATATTGGTGCTTATTATAAAGGTTTTCATGGTGATAGTGGTTGGACTTATGCAGTAGGTAAAATTAATGATGAAAAAATAAAGCTGATGAAAGTAACAGAAGCTGCCCTTTTTAAAGCATTAGCTATTATTAAACCAGGTATTCGTCTTAGAGATATTTCACGAGTAATACAACAACATGTTGAGTCAAACGGGTTGAGTATTGTTAAAGAATTAGCAGGTCATGGTATTGGGCGCAAGCTTCATGAAGAACCACTAGTGCTAAACTATGATTCGGGAATGGGGAACTTAGTTCTTAAAGAAGGATTAGTCTTAGCAATTGAACCCATTGTAGCATCTGGAAGCGGCAAAATGCGGGTTTTAGATGATCAATGGACAGTTGTTACGGTTGATTCCCGCCCAGCTGCTCAATATGAACATACAATAGCAGTCACAAGTGATGGCTGCAAAATATTAACAACGCTGTAACAAGCGAAGGAGGCCAAACTATGGCAAAAGCAGATGTTATTGAAGTAGATGCAACAATAGTTGATACATTGCCAAATGGCATGTTCAAAGTTGAATTAGAAAATAAGCATCAAATACTCGCACATGTTTCCGGTAAAATTAGAATGAATCACATTCGAATATTACTAGGAGATGTTGTAACAGTAGAGCTATCTCCCTATGATTTAACTCGTGGGAGAATTACATATCGACATAAATAAGCACAGCAATTTCTAAAGAGGTTAGAAAAACGTATCCACCTTAAGTGGGTAACATTGACGGAAGTGGAGGTATAGTTTTATGAAAGTAAGACCATCTGTAAAACAAATCTGTGATAAGTGTAAAATTATCCGTCGTAAAGGAAGAGTTATGGTGATTTGTGAAAATCCAAAGCATAAACAAAGACAAGGATAATAACATATTATTTACAGGGAATAACTGTGAAGTATCAGTCATAATAGACTAAGCAAAGATAAATAAAAATTATATAGGAGGTGCAACTATGGCACGTATATCAGGTGTAGATATTCCTCGTGACAAGCGAGTGGTAATCTCATTAACATATGTTTATGGTATCGGGAAAACGACAGCTCAAAAAGTATTGACTGCAGTAGGAATCGATGAAAATAAACGTGTGCGCGAGTTAACGGAAGACGAATTGTCAGCAATTCGTACAGAAGTTGATAAAATCAAAACTGAAGGTGACTTACGCCGTGAAAAAGCATTAAACATTAAAAGGCTGCAAGAAATTGCAAGCTATCGTGGAATTCGTCATCGTCGTAATTTACCAGTTCGTGGACAACGAACAAAAACAAATGCACGTACAGCAAAAGGTCCACGTCGAACAGTCGCAAACAAGAAAAAATAATAAAGTAATATAGAGTAAGGAGGTTATGTAAATGGCTCGTCCAGTACGTAAACGTAAAGTTAAAAAAAATGTCCCAACCGGTGTAGCTCATATTCATTCAACGTTTAATAACACGATTGTTACAATAACGGATCCCCATGGTAATGCTATTGCTTGGTCAAGTGCCGGAGTATTAGGATTTAAAGGATCAAAGAAATCAACACCGTTTGCAGCACAAATGGCAGCAGAAGCTGCCGCTAAAGTTGCAATGGATAATGGAATGCAATCATTAGAAGTTACATTAAAAGGACCAGGACCAGGGCGTGATGCAGCAGTGCGATCACTTTCAGCTGCAGGTCTTGCTGTTACGGCGATTCGCGATGTAACACCAGTTCCTCATAATGGATGTCGTCCACCGAAAAGACCACGTGGATAAAACCAAAAGTAAATCAATGATTTACATGTAATAGCGAGGAGGCAAAACACATGATAACATTTGAAAAGCCAAATATGCAAATTGCTCAATATGAAGTAACTAGCAACTATGGTAAATTTATTATTGAACCTCTTGATCGTGGATTTGGCGTTACTTTAGGTAATGCACTACGTCGAGTATTGCTGTCATCTTTGCCGGGTGCAGCAATAACTGATGTCCAAATTCAAGGAGTAATGCATGAATTTTCAACAGTTGATGGAGTTGTCGAAGATGTAACAACGATTATTTTAAACTTGAAAAAAGTTATTTTAAAAATGATCGGTGATGAATCAGACGTAATCGAAATCCATGTTGATAAACAAGGCGTTGTAACAGCTGGTGATATTCAATGTGATCCAACGAATATCGAAATAGTCAATCCTGATTTAGTAATTGCAACAATTGCTAAAGGAGGACAATTACACATGAAAATGACTGTGAAAAAGGGTCGAGGTTATGTCCGTGCGGATTATAACAAAGACGAAGATCAGCCATTAGGTGTAATTCCAATTGACTCAATTTATACACCAGTTGAAGCAGTTCAATATAATGTAGATACAAGAATTAGTCGTGATAAAACATATGACCGTCTAAATATCGAAGTAACTACAAATGGAAGTGTATCACCAATTTCAGCATTGGCAATGGCTTCTAAAATTATGAATCAGCATTTAGATGAGATAACAAATCTAGATGAAGATGCAGTATTAGCTGATTTCATGCATGAAAGTGAAAAAGCTGAGAATACGCAAGTAACCGATATTAATATCGAAGACCTTGACTTATCAGTTCGTTCATACAATTCATTAAAGCGTGCAGGAATTCATACTTTACAAGAGTTACTAACATATTCATATGAAGATATGACAAAAATTAGAAACTTAGGTAAGAAATCACTTAAAGAAATCGAAGAGAGATTATTGTCAAAAGGACATACATTTCGCAGAGATTAAATAATTTTGGAAAGGAGAACATAAAATGCGTAAATTAGGTAGAGACAGTGCACATCGTAAGTCGATGTTAAGAAATATGGCTACGGATTTAATTATTTACGAGCGTATGGAAACAACAGAAACTCGTGCTAAAGAAATTCGTCGTGTTGTAGAAAAACTAATTACACTTGGAAAACGTGGAGATGTAAATGCTCAACGCCAGGCTCAAAAAGTTTTATTTTACAAACTAGAAAAAGCTACAGGGAAAAGTGCAAAATCTAAATTATTTGAAGATTTAGGACCACGCTTCCAAGACCGTAAAGGTGGATACACTCGTATCATGAAAATTGGACCACGTCGAGGAGACGGGGCACCAATGGCAGTTATTGAATTAGTTGACTAATTGCCAACTAGAAGGATTAAGCATCTGCTTAGTCCTTTTTTTTTTACTCTTAAAAGTCATTGGCTTAGCAGAACATAATGTCCTCTTTGTCAGTGCAAAATCTTTATCTCCTTTTATTAGATAAAAAAAAAGAAAAGAAAGTTTAAACGACTTTTCCTCTTTATTTTTCAGACACACTAGCAATAATTAATTCAAAAGTTAAAAATAGGAGTATGCTGATCATTTAAATTACAGTCTTTTCATTGATCAGCGGATAAGAATTCGTGATAATCTAAACCTGGAACTTACTTATGACGTAGCATATGTTCAGAAATAAGACGACAATTCTTAATACGATTTTTAACTGCTTTTCCTTATAAATAAAGTCAGAATACAATAGCCCCCAGAGTATTGCGTTCAAACAAACAACCAGTATATCTACCATGCGACATTAAACCTGACTGTATTAGAAACAGACTTATTTGAATATATTTCACCCAAGCTTTGACTTATCAGCAAAAACGTAGAGTGTTGACGCGCTGCCCGAAATAATTGTGGGGGAGTACCTGAAAAAACCAAGCCAGGTAATAAAAACATAAATAAATTTTTATTCATTAGAATCGCTCCTCATGTTATTCTTTAGATAGTATGCTTTTGTGCAAGTCGAATACTATCTATATATAACGATAGCACAGAATTATTATTTTTTCAACATATTAATTATTATTTCGCTAATAGTGTGTCTAAAAATGCACGATATTGACAGGTTAAAAAATGGTGGATATGTTAACGTAATTATTGACAGGGTAGGTAAAATAATATACAATCGAGATAGCTTTAAAAAGGAGGTAGCAGAATGAAAAAAATAAAAAGAAGATTATTTTTAAGCCTAGCAATTATTATCGCTGGGGGAATTATACAGGGGATAGCAAATAACAAGTTAGAAGCATTATACATGGTTAAGAAGGCAAGCCATGATTATCATAGCCTTGTTGGCCTAAATACAGCAAGTATCACACTCCATGCAGAGGGAGAAGCATATGTGCCACAAGGGCGAGTAGACAATATGTGGATCACCGATTGGGCATGGTGGCCTAACTATATTGAAGGCAAGAGTACCTGGAAAAGTAGTTATCCTACAGGAGAACGGGCTAATGGGCAATATACAATTGGTGTGGGGGCAAATACAAAATGGTTTGCGGCAATACTCAAAGCTAAAACAGACTATTTAGCACTAATCTTCTAAGCAGTTATAAGAAGGGGGGAGCTCCCTTGCTTTTAACAGGAGCCATCTCTAATTTAGTAGGGATGCTTTTTTTATGAGAAAATGTGTTATCATCCTGAGTTTATCAGTAAAAAAAGATAAAAAACGTCATAATGCCTTATTACGAAAGGCTTTATGACGTTTTTTAGTTATTTTTAACTGTTGTACGCCAGTTTTTCCCGCAGAGGCCTAATTGCTCGTGGGTAACAATGGCTTTGGTCTACTCAATTCCTACGAGGTCAGCACAGATTCTCATCTAGGCTGGACGCGATAGAGAGTATATTCCCCCGTGGGACTATTTAGTGCCCGGATAAGAATTTTTTTAACAGGACATTAATTAGAGTAAGGCGATTGAAACTTTAAGTGTGGGTACCATGGGTTTTCATAAATATGATCCAACACTTACGCTCAGGAAAGAAAACAGCACAGTAAAATAATTAAAAAAAGACAAAATACAACGTTGATGAACAAAAAAATAGATATAAGCCAGGCAAAAGGCGATATCATCCTCCACAAAATGCAATTTATGGCCGAAATCAAACAATGGATTGCCGACATTACGAAAAAATTACGATAGCTAAGCTAAAACATGAAATGACCACGGTTAAATCATGTTTTTTTTACTTTAAAGTATTTGAGAAGATATGTTATAATGATAGCAGTATTAGGAAAGAAGGAGGATTTACCATGTTAGATCAGCAAATTGAAGAAGAATTTGGGTTCACACCTACGGAGATTGTCGCTATTTATGAACGGTTTTTAAATGAGTTGACGTATGAGGATTGGGAGAGTGTTTCGATTGAATATGTTGAAGATGAGGACATTGATGACTTGGATGAACAGCATTATTTAGAACTACCAACGGGGAGAGTTGTTTATTTTCCTGATTATTTATTAGATCGTCATGATCTTGTCGAAGAAGATTAAAAAGTAAGATATAAGTTAGAATGCTAGTGGAAAAGGAAAGTTGATGCCGGGTCCTTTATTCTAATTCTGATATAATTAAAACTATCACGAAACTATCCTATCACACTGGGTATAATAGAGAAAAACAAATTGTCTATGGTTATGAAAAAGATATGAAGCGAAATCCTAAGAAGGAAATGTTTGATGAATATTTAAAAAATAAATATAATAAAAAATATTTAGAAACCCATAATATTCATCACCATAATGTTGTTGCAACAATTGAGTCAATTTATAGAAAATCAAGGAGGAAAGAATATGAAAACATTAAAATTTGAGTATACAAATTGGAAAGGTGCACGAAAAATAAGAGAGGTTATACCAATTACAATAAAGTATGGGCTAACCCCCCATATTACAGGACCAGAATGGTTGCTAGAAGCAGAAGATGTAGAGAAGGGAGAAAATCGACTATTTATTTTAAATCATATAGAACGTATGATTAGTGGAGGTGTAGAAAGATTTCTATGTGTTACAATTTATGTTAAAAAATCAGATGATCGCTTTTTAATGATGCACCACAAAAAATTAAATAAATGGCTACCTCCAGGTGGGAAAGTAGATAATAATGAAACACCAGATGAAGCAGCAGTGAGAGAATGCTTAGAGGAAACTGGTGTTAAAATTAACTTGATAGGGGAAAAGGCAGATGTAGAGAACGGCTTGATTACGCCACTTGGTTCACAATGTAATATAATCAAGAAAAATGTTAGGGACCATGTGGATTTAATTTACTATGGAGAACCAATTGATTCGACGGAATTATTGTTATCTGATAGAGAAGCAACGGATATTGGTTGGTTTACTAAAGCAGAAATTGAGAATTTAGATACATATGATTCAATAAAGTATTGGGTAAATAAAATTTTAGAAAACAAATAAAAGTGAAACATATTTCGATATGAGAAAGGTGAAAAGATGGATATATTAAAATTATTGAATAAATATGCTGAGGATACTCCTGAAAAAATAGCGATCATAGATGATAAATATACACTTACGTATTATGAACCCAGTGTGATAGGATAGTTGCGGTATCTTTAAATCCAATAAAAGAACAAAAACAAAGAATATCAACTTAAAAATACCGCAACTTACTTGACACATAGCGCTTGCATCACTTTAATTTTATCCGTGTCTGTTTCTATCAATATCTCGTCTGTCAGTATGGTTTGAACCTTACAATACTTTGCAACTGTCTTGCGATGCACCCCTGTTATTTTTGAAATGTTCCTAAAGGATTCTCCTCTTCTATACATGTTTAGTATTTCTGCTTTGTCATACATTGTCAACATTCCTCTCACTCCAGTTCTTTGGGTTTACTCTATTGTAACCTACTTACTGGATTAATTAAATAGTGGGCCATTTTTCGACTGCAATTTGTTTGAAAAGTGGGCCATTTTTAGTATAACAAATACA
>JBOFTV010000032.1:0-68660 GCA_051652245.1 Culicoidibacterales bacterium
CCGCTTTTGATTGCCATTCCCATCTGTTTCAAACAGCTTTTGGCCATCGGCATCATAGGCATATGTTGTGCTTGCTTGTGGTTGATGTTGTGCTAGTAATTCACCGCGATTATTCCGTATATAGGTTGTTGTTAATCCAGCTGCATCTGATTGACTTGTAATCATTGATAACCCGTCATACGTTTTCGTTTTTGTCCCAAACGCATTTGTACTTGTGATTTGATTTCCTGCTGCATCATAGCCAAAACTAACCACATTGCCATTTCTATCTTTTTCTGTTAATTTCTGACCATGTTGATTATACGTACTTTCAACACTAGAACCATCTGCATAGTAAATACCCGTCATATTATCATATGCATCATACGTAAACTGTGTCTCTGTCCCATCAAAGTTTGTCACCGTTGTGGGCATACTTTGATCATTATAGGCATATAATTTTGTCTTACCATCTATTCGTGTTTCTGCTAGTTTGTTTTGCTTTGTATCATAAACAAATCCCATTTCCGCTGTAGTTGGATTATTTTGCATCATAAGATTGTTATTACCATCATATGTCTGCTTTTTCTCCAATCCGTCGGCAGCTATTTTCTTTGTTGTTCGCTTGAAGTCATCGACGTAGACATATTCTTTGTCACCATTGAAGTTTGTAATTTCGGTGTGGTCACCAAAATAGGCAAACCTCACCGTGTCACCTTTGGCATCTACTTGTTTTATCACACGATTTTGCTCATCATATGTGTTCACAATAATCATGTCACCTTGCTGACGATCAAGATAACTAGTCATTAAGTTTGGCTTTTGGGCATCTTTGTACTCATACGTTACAGTATAACCTAAGGCATCCGTAAATGTTGTCAGATTCCCCTCACTATCATAGCTGTATGTAATCGCTGTTTTATCCGGTAATGTCATTTTATTGACATAGCCCGCATCATTATAGGCAAAATTAATTTCTTTCCCTGATGCTGTTGTTATCTTATTAATCATTTGTTTTGCATTGTAGTCATAGTTAATCGTTTTGCCATAACGGTCTAAGATGATTTCTTTTATTTGGCCATCACGGGTAAATGTGTACACTTTCCCCGTACTGTCACTTAGACGATATTCGTAGACATTAATACGGTCTGTTTGCGTTTTAGGTGCGTCATCAACTGTGTCATAGTAGCCATTTTCATATGTGTAGTCTTTTTCACCAACTTTGATTTCTGTTAATCTTAGTTGTTCTCCAAATGGTGCTGTATAGCTGCCATCTTGTTGTTTGTCTAATGTAACCCGTCGACCTGTTCCATCATGAAAAATTGCACTCCCATCAGCTCTAAACGTCAGATGTTTCTGCCATGTGAATTCCCAATTTCGCCCAAACATCCCCTCAGTACTTCCAGCCATCGCATTATAGTGCCGGGTAAGGTCAAATTGTTTGTCATAGTCAAAGAAGCTACTATCTTCATATGTGTAGTAGAAATTCCCTGTGTTTAAGTTGATTGGTTCATACCCAAATTCACAGTGTTTTCCTTGTCCCATTAAGTAGCCATCGATTTGTTCTTTATCTTTTTCTGATAAGGGTGGCCCAATATAAGGTTTCCCTTTATTTTCTTGCGGATTGCGGATGAAGATTTCATTGTTTTCAAGGATTAGTTCATCACGCATGTGGTTGTCTGTCAATAACGTTACCCGCTGTTGATTTGAGTGGAGTCCATAGAAATTGAGAATCCGCGGAAGGTGATCAAATCCTTTCGCTTTATACACTTGGAACCTGTCTGATTCAACCCAATTCCCTGTTTGCGTCACTTGTCCATTTCCATCAATTTTCTGTGCCCGGACTTTGACACCATATAATTTGTCCTTGGCTAAATCTTTGGTGTATAGGAGATTTGCTGCTTGCCAGTTACTTTTTAAGCCATAGTATTTTTGGACTTTTTCAATTTCTGGATAGAGCGGTGGCTCGTAGTAAGGAAAGTTGCGGTATCCTGATTGGGCTTTGATGACTTGGCTGTGGACTTTTTTTCCACCTTCTACTTCGTAGACTTCTAGGTCGATTGCACTGCCCGGTGTGGCGATGCCATCAAATCCTAGTGCTTGAAAGTGAAGCAATCCACCTTGTTGCGCACTTGTAAAAGGGCGGAGGTTGACTGTTGTTTCATTGATGTCGTAGTCATCCGGTATTGGATGCACTTTCTGATGCGTTATTCTGATGTAAGGGCGGCCATCGATGCCATCAAATGATGGGATGTAGCTGTTGCTGCTGTCATGGTTTAGGAATAGTAGTCCAGCATCTTCACGTGCACCATCAAGATATAAGCCGTAGTTTGGTGCCCCACTGTACCACGCTGTTACCGCTTCTGTGATGTTGAATTCAGCGAAGGTGTTGAGTGTTTTACTGAAGACTTGGGCATCATTTGCCAGGAGATTTGCACTCGCACCAATCCATTGATCCCATGTGACATCAGCTGGACGACCACCGTAGTCATCTTCAATTCGATACGCCCGAAAAGAGAGGTCATCTTCAGTAAATGTTGTCCCACTTGCTGTAAATTCGAGCATCCCAAATGTAGCATTGGTTACTTCGCGCCCATCACCAAGGAGTCCGCGCCAGTCACCAACTGTTGTGTTGACGATACTTCGGTATAGCCCCGTTGGATAGTATAATGCGTTGTTGTTGAAACCAAGCATGAACATTTCCCCAAAGCTATTGCCTTTTCCCGGCCCGTATGTTTGATTACTGTCATGCATGTTAATCCCATAAATGATGACTTGCCCCTGGTCTAATAAGACATCACTTGTGATGATGTCAATTGGAAACATCGGGGTTGGGGTTGGCAATGCAACAACATTTTTAAGTCCATAAATGCTGATTTCATATCTATTTTTTACAGCCGTTGGCGTTGCTTTTATCTGAATATCTCCGGGATAGATTTCATTGCCCGCAATAACTTGTGGCAAACCCATTGTTCCTACCGTTAAATTTGTCCCCTCTTCGACGATGCCTACACCTTTGTTGTCGGCTAAATTCTGGAGGGTAAACCCTGCTGGCACAGTTTTTATATACGTAATTTCTTCAGGTAGACCGCTTGTATACGTTTCTTTGATTTTTACGCCACTATCAAGTGTAATCACACTTGTTGTATGCCCATCACTTTGCTTATAACGGGCAACTTGACCCGCTATTTCAGGGTTTTCTAAGCTTGTTTGAGGTGCAATTGTCATCTTCCCTTTAGCTGTGCTTATGCTAATTGGTGAGTTCGGATTCAAGCTTTCTGGAATTGTAATTGGCATATCTGTTTGTTTTGGTGTGTGTGTTTGGATACCATTTTTTGTTCGTTTGTTTTTTGTTAATGTTAAATCATAATCCTCTAAGCTTCCCGTATTGCTTTGATAGTGAATTGGCCCTGTGTAGACAAAGGTTTCACTCATGCCACCCTTAACAAAGGTTTTCGACTCCAATGTTCGCGCTCCTTTATCTTCACTATATCCAAGTGCTTCCATGTCACTATACGCTTTCATATTTGCATTGGCACTTTCTAGTGCGGGCAATGGCTGTTGCCCTTGTTTTTCCACGGGTTTTTCCACAACTTTATTCGGCTCATTCTCAATTAACGTACGAGGCACTTCATTATTTGCGGTTGTCACATCCACATCCGCATACGGTCCTGTTGTTGCCTGCGTGGCATAGAAACTTGATGCTGTTTGAATTTGAATACTTGTAAGTGTGATGATGAAACTAAGTGTCCCAAAAAGGAGCTGTTTGCTTTTTTTGAGGTACTTTTTAGCTGTTGCTTTCGTTATTTTTGGCATTTTTTATTCCCCTTTTAATTAGTATAATTTTGGTACACTTTGGTTTAACTCAATTAACGTATCTAAGTATGTTAATCCAGCATCAATATTCCCTTTATCAATTTCATCAGCAAATAAGATTAAATTTTCACCTATTTGTTTATAGACATCAAAGTACGCTTGATGCCCTTCATATGTAGGGGCATCAATTTTCGCATTTTCTAAGATAACATAATTGTCAAATGTTTTGCTTGTTGCGAGAAATTCTTTCCCTAAAGCGCGAAATTTAGCTGCGTACAGCGGTGTACATAAATCCTGAATACTAATTTCGCCACCGTTTCCCGGTTTTAAATCAATTGGTTTATCAATCGACTTATCCGGCT
Source organism: Culicoidibacterales bacterium (assembly GCA_051652245.1). Taxonomy (GTDB): domain Bacteria; phylum Bacillota_I; class Bacilli_A; order Culicoidibacterales; family Culicoidibacteraceae; genus BHER01. The sequence continues at coordinate 4,158 of JBOFTV010000032.1, forward strand.
CAGGTTTTATCCTTGCGGGATCTTTAGCATCAGGCTTAGCACCGATAGCACCATTATTATGGGCACCACCTGCACTACTTGTATAAGGCAGCTCCACATCACGATCACTACTATGACCACTCGTGCCACCACCATTTTCCAACGGCTCACCCCCAAGGGCATACTGCCATTTTTGCCCAGTTTGATTAATCTGTCCAAGTAACATCTGCACCTTATTCTGATATGTCCCCACATCAGGAATCAAACGACCACCAACTTGAAAAAAAATTAGTCCTCCACCGACAAAAACGATTATTGTCATGATGATGCCGATCCACCATTTTTTCTGTTTATTCATTATTTCCCTCCTTTAACGCATAATTAGTGCTTGTAATTCAATTGGTAAGTCATTGGCAATATTTGTGTCGAGGTTGTAGGCCTTTTGGATGTCACTTTTCCCTTTTTCGATGTCGCCTGCTGCTTGGTTAATCAAAATATACGCCCGGTTTAAATAGTATTGCGGGTTGTAACTGTTTTGATTAATGGCAGTATCCATTATTGCTAAGGCTTCATCATATTGTTTGTTTAAATACTTTGTTTGCGCTAGATTGATGCGCAGACTAGGATCCTGGGGCGCTTGCTTTTGGCCATTTTCAAAATGGACAATTGCTTGTTGGAGTTGCTCTTGTTTATCTAGCTCTAGTACGTTAGCCTGTTTAGCTAATTGTAGACTTATTTGTCCTTGATAGTTTTGCCCCTGACTTGTCTGCGGGCTTTTGGCAAGTAATGTTGTTAGCTTTGCTTGTTTTTCGAAGATTTCTGGTTTTTGTTGGACAGTGACTTCGCCCTGTACTAGTTCCATAACTTCAGTAAACGCCAACCCGCTACTTGCTTCCGTATTTGTCCCGTCAATTGTTAGTAGGCGTTGGTAGTAGCTTGCTGCTTGGCTGTAATCGGCTGTGTTAATTGCAATATTTGTTAAAATATCATAGGCTGGTTTGGTTGTTACATTCAGTCTAATCGCTTCTTTAGCATCAAGTGTTGCACTTTGATAATCATTTATTTCATAGGCAATTGTTGCACGATTGACATAGCTATAGATGTCATTGCTATCATGGGCAATGGCTCTATCAAAATGGCCCATCGCCATGTCATATGCTTTTGTTTTATAAGCAATTGCCCCTTCAATTGCTGCTAGTTTTTCTGGGGCAATGTTGAGGGCAATAGCGTCATCTTTTGCTTTTGTTGCTTGGTCCACATTATTATTTAACGCGTAGGCTTTCGCAAGGCTTAGGGCAACATCCGCTTTCTGTTGGGTCGTTGTCGCCTCAATTTCGTTATATTGGGTAATTGCCTGTTGATAGTTGCCATTTATCGCCTCGGTGTCGGCACTTTTTAGTTGGTCGACAATACTTGTTTGCGTTGCCGGTTGACAACCTACAAGCAGGAGGGCTGTGATGCATAGATAACTTATTTTTTTCATCTTATTGACGCTCGCTTCCTTCGTTATTTGCTCGTTTTTGTTTTGGTTTTGACTTTGCTGTATAGCGCAATAAGAGCCACACTTATCACACTGCTTCCAAGGATGATGCGTTCTGTTGTGTTTTGTCCGGTTTGAGGAAGGGCTTTTGTTGCTTGTTGGTTGCTTGGGTTGGTTGTCTGGGTCGGATTTCCACTTGCCTGAGCATCATTACCTGTAATTGTGTATGAATATTCACTTGTGTTTAATCCCTCATCTGTTGATTTTATTGTGATAATGTCGTTTGTGTAGAATTCTTTGGCGATGCTTAATTCCCATTTCCCCGTTTTACTATCTGTTGTCGTGCTCCCTAACAGAACATCCCCACTAAATAATTCAATGCCTACATGTCGCTCACTAATACCATTTAATCTTGTTTGACCTTCACGATATAACAACGGTGTCGCTAAATTCGGGTCCCCCGGTGCTTTTGTATCCAAGGCAATAACCACTTTATTAGCTATTTCAACATTGCTACCATCATGAATTGTAATATTGATAGCTTCATTATGTCTTACATAACCATTTAATGTTGTCTGCCAAAAGCCATTGTGATCTGAACGGATTTTCTTCGCCGGAATTGTCTCATTTGGTGTCAGTGAAACAACACTATTTGGTAGCGTAATTCCTGATAATACCGGTAAATCTCCCGCCTCAATATGATCTACACGATCAACTACACGATCAGCAACCGGGCCACTTCCTACTGGTTTAGCTACTTTATATTCCGCAAATGGGCTTCGATATTTATTCTTTGTTGCAAAAACACCAAACGTGTTCCCTTCAACTGGTTCAAGAGGGATTGTAATAATAAAGTTCCCCTCAATATCTGCTTCAACCGTATATTCAACAATTGCTGGATCTATGGCTGCTATTTTACTCTTTTTAACCGGTGCCTGTTTGATATCATTTGTTAGGATAATATGAATCGTATTCCCAACCCCCGCTCGGCCTGTAATTTTTGTTGTTTTTCCCACCGCTGTAATACTCGTAATTTCCGGGGCATGGACGGGATGAACTTCAACTTTGATTTTCTTTGTTGTAATTAGCCCTTTACTATCTACTGCTTTATATTCGACAAGATATGTCCCAACTTCTGCTGTATTTACCGTGTTTTGGATAATTTCTGCCGGTAGTGTGCCATCTTCAATATCAACTGCTTCCACACCTGTTTTCGGATTAAATGGGTCTCCTAGTGTTAGCTTTACATCAGCCGCTTTAATTGTTGGTGGCGTGTTATAAAGTGCCTTCCCTGTTAATGGTAGTCGCACTGAACCAGTAAATGAAACCGCTGTTCCATTGATTGTAATCGGCGTTTGAAAACGATAAGAAACATCTTCCAAACCGCGAGTGTTCGCAAATGATACACTATTAGTTTGGGCATCATACGTACCACCATCATTGATTAAATATGTCGGAACACTAACTGCTGCCCCATACTCATCTTTAATTGGATTAGTCACAGTTACTCGCTCCGTTGGATCAACACTAGGCAAAATAATCACTTGCTCAAATAGTGTCACATACGTTAATTTTTTCGCCTGTTTTAACACCGTTACATCCGTTAGACGATTGCCATCTGCAAATAATGATGTCAATTTACTTAGATATCTTAGTGGCTCAATATCCTCAATTCGGTTATCGCCAAGATATAATTTCTCCAAATTAATCAGACCTGATAAAGGCGTGATATCAATAATTCGATTGCCATCTAAATCCAATACTTTTAGTGTCTTAAGCGTCGCAATATCACGAATGCTCGTAATTTTATTTTCTGCTAAATAAAGCTCTTCTAGCGTCTTAATACTAGCAAGTGGTGTCAAATCTTGAACATTATTTCCCCGCATGCCAACCACGCGTAATTTCTTTAACTTAGCAAGGTCGCTTACATCCGTAATATTCTGCCCATTTAATGTGATCTCTTCTAAATTAGTCAAACGCTCTACTCCACGAATACGCGTAATTTCTGCCGGTCTATGGTCATAAATTGATGCACTAATCACACGAATTTTATCTAAATCAGCCTGTGTTATCGTATCATCAACACTCGTATTTGTAAATTGCGCCGCGATGACTTCGGCAAGCACTGCATCAGGGAAAATCACCGATATTGCTTGACTTGATTTATTATTTTTACCCGGGGCAATTTGGGTAACTGGGGCTGATGGGTTTTCACTTGGGGCAATTTCTGGGGCTGGTTTTTTTGTTTCATTATCTTTTTTGATTGTTATTTCTGGTACCTTAAGTCCCGTTTCTGGGGATGTTGTTACTTCTGAATTATTTTGCGTCGCTTGCATCGTAACTGAAGTCATATTTCCTCCAATTAATGTTAGTGTCAATGCTGTACCAATTACTTTGTTTATTTTCATTTTCTTCATCCGTTTTTTCTCCTTCAATTTATCCCTTTTTTGGGCGTGTTTTACAAATATCGTTTCTCTTTATTTGTACGATTATATATTTTCATACATTGATAACGTTTTCAACATAATTAAAACAAATAGCCATAATAATCCAAAATAACTACCAAAATACAAAAAAAAGCTAGCAAAACATCAACATTTTGCTAGCTTTTCCTTTTTTTTCGTTAATTTTTCCACATAATAAATTCAAATGGTCGCAGAATATTATCTAAGGGGACACGATAATTTGCCATTATTACTTCACCCGTGCATGGAAGTTCCACTTCTAAATCAGTTCCCAAGAAATTAGCATATACCGTAATTGTTTCTCCCTGATATTGTCGCTGATAAGCAAATAGCTGCGGATGATTAGCCTCTAGTAATTGGAAGTCACCTTCAACAATAATTGGCTCTTTTTTTCGTAGTGCTACTAGTTCTGCATACCAATACCAAATACTCGTTTTATTGGCAATTGCTGCTGCAACATTAATCTCCTGATAATTGGGATTAACAGCAAGCCACGTTGGAACCTTGCTAAAACCAGCATAGGCATCAGTATTCCACTGCATCGGCGTTCGGGCATTATCGCGTCCCTTGCGATAAATAAGTTCTAAGGTTTGCTCTAAATCAATTCCTTTTTGCTTATGCTCAGCTAATAAATTTAAAATCTCAACATCCCGATATTCATGTGCCTCTAGCCTAATATTAGTCATCCCAATTTCTTCCCCTTGATAAATATAAGGTGTTCCCTGCATGCCATGTAAAAGACCCGCAAGCATCGTTGCACTTTGATAATGGTAGTTAACCGGATCACCAAAAGTTGAAACCACCCGCGGTTGATCATGATTACACCAATATAAAGCATTCCAGCCATTATTATGGAGGCCCACCTGCCATTTTTCAAAACAGCGCTTCAGCTCGACTAAATTAAATGGACGATAGCTCCATTTATCATCACTATTTTTATCCTGATTAATACTAGCAATCTCAAAATGAAATACCATATCCAGCTCTTTCCGCTCCCGCTTTGTATATAATGGTGTATTTTCAATTGTTGCGGTTGTCATCTCCCCCACAGTCATCACCGCATCTCTAAAGGCGAAACAGGCTTGATGCATTTCCTGCAAATAAGTATGCGTCTTCTCCCCCGAGCGGATCTGCTTAAATGGCTCTTTCCCAATAAAATCAATCACATCTAGACGAAAGGCATCCACCCCTTTATCCAGCCACCAGTTCATCATCGCATAAACATCCTGACGCAGATGCTCATTATCCCAATTCAAATCCGGCTGCCTTTTTGAAAAAAGATGATAGTAATATTGCCCTGCCGCGGTGCTATATTCCCAAACACCACCACCAAAAAATGACGTTTCCGCCGTTGCAATTTCATCGGAAAAAAGGTAGTAGTCCCGATATTTACTCTTTTTATTAGCAATCGCTTCTTTAAACCAAGCATGCTCATCTGAAGTATGATTGACCACCAAATCCATCATTAATTTGAGCCCGTGCTTATGAATTTCCGCCAATAGCAACTCAAAATCGGCCATTGTTCCAAATAGGGGGTTAATCTGATAATAATCTGAAATATCATAGCCGTTGTCATCCATGGGTGACTGGTAAATTGGTGTTAACCAAATAATTCCGACACCAAGTGATTTAATATAGGGTATTTTAGCAATAATCCCCTGTAAATCTCCGCGACCATCATCATTGCTATCGTTATAAGAAAGGGGGTAGACCTGATATACTGTTTGATTTTTCCACCATTTCATTTTGCTTGCTCCTTTTTTTTAACGGATAATTGCTCCGCTTTCTTGTCCGAGAAATTCATTGATTTTCTCGACACTAGTAAAATAGCCGTCACCTTTGACATAGTGCTTTAAGAGGGCATTTACCGTTGCAAAGTCAACGATTTCTTGTGGTGCTTTTTGTTCTAGAATTTGTTCTAAAATTCCCGCACAGTATGCATCCCCTCCACCCACACGATCAATAACATCAATTTCATATGTTCTTGTTGTAAATAACTGGCCGTTAATAAATAAGTTACCTGCTATTCGGTGCTGAATTGGATTATCAATGATTCTTGTTGTCGATGCAATCACCGCTAAATTCGGATATTTCTGTACCAGTTGCTGATATGCCCCCAGGACATCCGTCTCATCCACCGGCATATTCAATAAATATTTAATATCTAGCACACCCATAAATGCATAGTCAACCCGATCCAAAATGCGGCTCAGAAAGTGACCCGCTTCCGCCTTTGTCCACAGCTTTGCACGAAAATTTGAGTCATAACTAACTTTTATCCCTTTGGCAACCGCATAATTAATCATCGCTTCTAGTAGCTCCTGCATCTTTAGGCTTAGGGCTGCTGTAATTCCCGATAAATGAACCAACTTAACACCAAAAAAAAGCTCTTCTAAATCAAAATCGCTTTTTGTTGCTCCGGCAAAACCCGAATAGTTGCGATCGTATTCCACAACCGCACTTTTATGTTGATTGCCTTCAAAAATATAATATGTCCCTAGTCGCTGATCGCTATATTTTAGCCACTTGATTGGCAACCCATTTTCTTTCATATCTTTAATCACGCGATTTCCCAAATTCGATTTTGGAATGACGCTGGTAAATTTAACGCATTGATTAAATTGCGCTAAATACCGCGCCACATTATATTCGGCACCGCCAACATACATCTCCAACGACTCAAAATTGAAAGCATCTTTGGTTTTTGGCGTAAATCTCATCATTATTTCACCGATAATTAAGACACTCATACCACGCCCTCCTTAAACTCTTGCAGCACTTGCTCAAGTCTTTCTACTTGCAAGTTCTCATAATAATGATTTAAGACCGAACCAATTCCCACAACACTTGCACCTTGAGTAAACCAGTTTGCCATATTTGCCAAATCGACACCACCAGTAACCATGAACTTAACATCGGGGATTGGGCCCTGTAACGCCTTTAAATAACCGGTACTACATTCCGTTCCCGGAAAGATTTTTACCAGCTTATGACCCTGCCCCCTTGCCCCTAATATCTCTGTTGGCGTAAGGACACCCGGAATATAGGGGATTTTCACTTGATTACAATATGCCCCAATTTCTGGGACAAACCCCGGGCCAACAACATACTGCGCTCCTGCATTAACCGCATCCGTCGCCATGTTAGTATCAAGGACACTACCAACACCAATTAACGCAGCTGGATATTTTTCTACCATTTTCCTTATTAAATCACAGACATCAGGAATTGAATAAGTCAATTCAATTGCTTTTAGTCCAACTCGCAGAGCAATCTCGACATAAATTGCCGCTTCCGTGTGGCTTTCTGCCCGAATCACCAAAATTATTTTCTCGCGTAATAGTTTTTCAATCATTTATTAACACCCCTTTTATTTTTGTTGTTGATCGATAATAACTGTTGTCACTAGTGCTAAAATTACACTCACAGCATACAGATTTACTGTTATGCCTAAGCCATAATGCTGCAATAACTGACCCGTCATTAAATTACCCACAATTCCACCCATACATAATTGCATTGCATCAATTAAACCTTGGGCACTCGTTGCTGTAGCCTTATTTGTCAAACCAAATACAGCTCGTCTCATTGTTGGCAACATAATTCCAAAGCCAAGGCCATTTATCCCTTGACTTACAAGTAATAGACCAAAAGAATTAGTATTGGCATACAGCAAATATGAAATCCCCGTCATACCAAGACTTACAAGTAATAGTCTTTTCTGACCTATTTTAGCAAGCTTTCCATAGTAGAACATCGGTGGTAGTTGCATAATTGAACTCAGAAACATCGCAATTCCTAATTGCCCTACACTTGCTCCAATATTTGTAATTTTAACAGGGATAATTTGCATAAATGGCGTTGCACAAACACCCACCAAAAAGGCCAAAAGCAATAAATAACAGTAGCTCCGATTATTTAGCAGCATTTTAATTCCGCTATTTGTCCTCCCAGACGTTGCGCCAATTGGTAATTCTGCCATCCTTAGGGCGCAACATAGCGTAATAACACCAAATCCGAGGGCAAAATAAGGCATGACCTCAAACCCAAGTTTCCCTAAAATGCTACCATAAAAAAATGAGAAGAGCGCAAAACTTAGCGAGCCCACTGCTCTAATTGGACCATAATTTGCCGTATTCTGTGCAAAAACATGTAAAATCCATGTATCTAAAATAACTGGTAATGAAAATTGGACAAATCCTGTAATCAGAGCAAAAATCAAAAGCAAATTAAATGGTAATTGCTGGAATAACATAAAATAACCAGCAATCAACCAAACGGTTGCAATGATATATGTTGTTCGGTAGCCCAACCACCGATCACTACAATAACTCCAGAAAAATTGTCCCGCAAAGCCACTTGCTGTTTGCACTGCCAAAAAAACACCCACCTGGCCACTTGTCAAATGCAACTGATAAAAATATGCTGCTAAAAATGTCGGTACAGCACAAAATGTGCACCAAAGTGCTGCTTGTAAGACACTAAAAAGCTGCTTATCTGTGATCATCTTTCATAACTTGTAATGTTTGTTTTCTTTCCTTCCGTAAAATAGTTAAGTGCATTTTTATAACAGACTGCTTCCACAATATCTTTAAGCAAATCATCATCCTGCGGAAAGCGCCCGTGGACAACCTCGTTTGCAATGAAATTGCAAACAATTCGACGATAGTACTCATGACGTGACATTGACAGGAAACTGCGCGAATCAGTGGTCATTCCTAGGAAATTATAGAAGCTGGTTGCCTGCTTGTAGCTATTAAAATGTTCTAAAAATCCGTCTAAATGGTCATTAAACCACCATGGTGTTCCATGCTGAATTTTTCCCTTTGAACGACCGCAGAATGTTCCCATAAAGCAATCGATGATATGGTTATCAGCCTTATTTAAGTTGTAAATAATCGTTTTGGGGAGCTTATTTTCTGCCTCTAATTGATTAAATAGCGTAATCAAAACAGTTATGTCAATTGGGTTGTTGATCATATCGAAGCCGCTGTTTATCCCAATTTTTGCCGACTCTGTGGTGTTAATATTTCTTAATGGACCTAGATGAAGTTGGACCACTAGATTATGGGTGTGGCTTTTTTTTAATAAAAAGGTGAGGATATGGGCGTTTAGGCTCTCATTTTCGCAAGTTGTGTTGTCCGTTGCTAAGAAGAACTTCGCTGCGTCTTCATATTGTTGGGGCAGTGCTGCTAAACCAATGTCAATTGAGCAGCAGCCGTGGGCGATGAAATACTCGATTCGCTGCGTAATTGCCCTTTCAAATAATGCAAGGCTTGTAATTTCAAACCCCACTACTTTTCCTAAGTTTTCCACATATTCGCCCCAATTTTTATTGCTTGTAAACAGCGAGTCAGCCCTAAATGTCGGAATTACTCGCGTTTTCCCACCCTGTTTTGCTAGCTTTTGATGATAGCTTAAATCCGCTAGTGGGTCATCAGTTGTCCCAATTAATGCAACATTGCACTGTGCCAAAATTGCTTGTGGGCTGAGACGTTTTAGCCGCATTTGCGCATTTAATTGATCGTATAAGGCATCCGCATTGTCAGCCTTTGAAATCACATCAACAGCAAAAAAACGCTGGTACTCTAAATGCGTCCAATGATGAATTACATTGCCAATACTATGTGCTAAAACACCAGTAAATGCTCTGAATTTTTCCCGTGGACTAGCTAAACCCGTGATATAAGTTTCTCTAACACCCGAAGCCCTTAATAGCTTCCATTTATAATGGTCCTCACCTAGCAGCACGTCAACAATATTTTCATACTGCTTATCTTCGAATATTTCTTTTGCCTCTAAATGACAGTGATAATCAATAATTGGCAAGTCCTTAGCATAATCATTATATAATTGAACTGCTAAGGCTGTATCTAACATGAATGCCTCGTGTATAAATTTTTTCATTTTATCCTACCCCAATGTTTTCAATTCTTCTAGACCTTTTTTAATAATGTCCATGTGCTTTTTGGCAGCCGTCTCAGGTGTTGTTGTGCCAAAGCGCATTTCTTGAATATTATTTTTGACACCATCAAAAATAACAGCTGTGAGTCCACATTTTGTCAGCGGTGCTAATTCCATTTTACTCAATAACTTTGTTCCTTCATATGGCGCACCACTTAACACTTTTTGTGCTTCGAGCATTTCAAAAGCAACACGATTTGATGGAGTTCCTCTTTGTACACCTAATATTTTAACAGCCTCAGGATCAGTATACATAAAATTAATAAATTCTGCTGCAAGTTCTTTATTTCCTGATTTTGCACTAATACCAAATGACATCGCTGCCTTATTAACTACTCCTGTGCTTTTCTCTCCCATTTTTTGTAAGCTTGGCACGACTTTATATTTTGCCCCCTCTGGTAAAATTCCCTCACTTGCTGATAAACCAGAATGCCAGTTATAGACACCACCAATTTTTCCCGCTGCAAATAATGGATCGGGATCATTTAATGAATCAATTGATGACGCTGTTGGTGGAATAACTTTGGCCCCATCCAGTGCTGCAATAAATTGATAGGCCTTGACAAACTCTGCTTCTGTTGGCAAGACTGCACAAGTATCATCCGTTGTTTGCTTCCCTGATGTTTGAATTAGCGCATACTCTAGCAATGCCCCACTATTATAAAAGCCTAACGGATAAAAATCAGGTCCTAATTTTTCTTTAAATACAGGACCCGCTGCCAATAGTTCGGCTTCTGTTTGCGGAATTGCAACCCCCGCTTTCTCCCATATTTTATCAGCAAACGCAAAAACCCATGAATTGTTAGCAGTTGGAACCGCTGTTATTGTCCCCTCAGTTGTTGTTAAATCAAGTGATTGTTCATCCCAATTAGCCAAGCCAATTTCTTTCGAAACCTTTTTCAAATCAGTAAAACGATCTTTACCATACAGCTCTACCCAGCCATTATCTAATTGCACGATGTCGGCCTCTTTACCACTTGGAATAAGCGTCGTAAGTTTTTGGCGATATGCACTATAATCAGAATACTCGGGTGTGATTGTGACACCCGGATTCTTACTTTCAAATAATTTTATGACTTCTAGCGTTGCATTATTACGGGCATCTCCCCCCCACCATGAGAATTTAAGCGCCTTAGTTCCTGAAGTCTTAGCTCCACAACCGGCCATAATAATTGTTAACACCAATACCAAACTCATCAATTTTTTCATTTTAATTCCTTCTTTCTTAAAATCAACTAACTGTATAAATTTCTGCCACTAGCTCATGCAGATCTAAACTACTCTGCGCACTAATATAAGCGCTCTGATCATAATCATTAACAATTGCCTCATAAAACAAACAAATCAGCTGCTGATGGCTATTACCCCAAACAGCTTTTGCCCAAGTTTTGTCTCCTTTAACTGCCCCCTCACTAAAACCATACACCTTTCCCGCACCATAATCCAAGGTAATCTCCACTGGAGCGTCGGCAAAATAATCAACCGTGGCATAAAAGATGCCCCTTACGCCATTTTCAAACTCCAGCACCAACCCCATTGTCGATTCAATATCACCATATTGACTCGCAATACTCATTTTCGACACCCGTCTAACGCGACCACAAAGCAATAACAGTAAATCTAATGTATGCAATGCCTGCGTCATCAGCACTCCACCACCCGCTTGCGCATAACGCCCTCGCCATGGGCCTTGTTGATAGTAGCTTTCCCCGCGTGACCACAAAACATTGCTCTTAATCCCCAAGGGCAAGCCATTTTTAGCAATATAGTCCATTAACACAGCCGTTGACTCATTACAACGATTTTGCAGACAAACGCTATACTTACAATTATTTACCCGCGCCAAACTTAGCAATTCCTTGAGCTGCATAATTTCTAAGGTCAATGGTTTTTCACAAAGGACGTTGATTTTTTTTACTAAAAAATATTTGCTGATTTCGTAGTGGGTGTAATGTGGTGTGCAGATGTGAACAGCATCAATGCCTTCCCAGCTTAGCTCCCGATAATCCGTCTGCTGTTCAACATTTTTAGCCCAACTTACCGCAGCAATTTTCGCAGCATCACAATCACAAACAGCTACTAGTGTTGCACCCAGCTCCTTAATTGCCTGCAGATGAACTGGACTAATCGCTCCTAGACCAATTACTGCTACTTTCATACCTTACAATCTCCTTTCAGACCAATTCTAGACACCACTATAAGCCATAAAGCCGCCATCAATTGGCAATGTCACCCCCGTTACAAACCCTGCTTGCTCGTCGTCAGTTAAAAACCGAACCGCACCAAGTAGATCCCCGGGAACACCAAAGCGCTTCATCGGTGTGCTATTAATAATTTTAATTGAACGCTCTTTTAAACTCCCATCCTCATTAGTTAATAACGTCTGATTCTGCTTGGTTAAGAAAAATCCGGGAGCAATCGCATTGACGCGGATATTATTTTGCGCAAAATGAACAGCTAGCCACTGAGTAAAATTATTAATCGCTGCTTTAGAGGCACTATAGGCTGGCACCTTCGTCATTGGTGCATAAGCACTCATCGATGAAATATTCAGCACATTACCTCCCGACTTAATCATCAACCGCAAAAAGATCTGCGTTGGCAAAAACGTTCCCATAAAATTAAGATTAAAGACACTTTCAAACCCGGTCTCCGTAATATCAAAAAATGACCGTATTTCTGCATTTTCGAGATCGTCGACCGAAAAACACTCATTTGTTGTTGTGCTCTCGACATGATTTCCACCTGCACCATTAATAAGTACATCAATGTGACCATATTTCTGCTCCAGTTTATCAGCAATGACCCCCAGCCGCTTTTTGTCTAAGACATCACAATCATAACCAAAAAAATCAAATCCCGCTTCTTTAAAGACGCGCAAGGGTTCTCTCACAGCTAATGATAAAATAATCACCTTTGCCCCATTTCTGTAATAATCCTTAGCAATTTCCGAACAAAGAACACCCGTCCCGCCCGTAATTACAACCACTTTATTTTGCATCGACATCAGATCATCACCTCGATTTTAACAGCCATCTCTTGGGCCTCAATTGAAAGTTTCGCTGCAAGTAAAGCAATCTGTTGATCTTGAGCAACACTTGTTCCTTGTAAGCAATCCAAAATCAACTCACCAAAAAAGGGAAACCCCACTTGACCAGTCGCATTGATATACTGCTCGCCATCCTCATTAACCAGATAAATATTATTCTCCCCATGTTCATTATTAGCAACATCGACATACTTTCTAATTTCAATAGTACCCGTGGTTCCCATAATGAAAATCCGCCCATCGCCCCAAGAACTAAGCTTTCTAGGCGTAAACCAATCAACTTTAAAAAAGCCGGTAGCACCATTTTGCCCCACAACCATCACATCACCAAAATCCTCAAAATTAGGTTTATTTCCATGGACATAATTAGCAACACGAGCATAATTAATTGTTGCCCCCGTATTCCCCGTAAAATGCAAAAACTGTTCAAACTGATGTGAACCGATATCACATAAAATACCACCATACGCTTTTTTCTCGTAAAACCAATCCTCACGTGTGTCGCCTTCACGATGTGGCCCCATGCCAATAACTTCTAGCACACGCCCAATTTTGCCCGCCTCAATCATTCGACCAACTAAAACCGAAGCCTCATTATGCAACCGCTCGCTATAGCAAACAGCAAACTTTCGCCCTGTTTGCTTAATTGTCTCCTCTACAAGTGCTAAATCGGCAAGTGTTGTAATTGCCGGCTTATCACTAAGAAAATCAATTCCCGCATTCATTGCCCGCACACCAATACCACTTCTTAAATTAGCAATAGCAGCACAAACAACCAACTTAATTTCCACGTCTGCTAAAATCGTCTCATAATCATCAACAACACTAACACCCTCATAATTTTGCGCCATTGCTGCCGCACGCTCTGAATTAGTATCACAAATATAAACCAATTGTGCCCCCGCAGAAACTAACTCCTCAACCATACCATAAATATGACCATGATCTAATCCCACAGCAGCAATTTTAAACGCACCCTTCTGACAAACCTCTTTAACAAAACTTTTTGCAGCATACGCTGAACCATCGACTACTTTCATTTTAACGCTCCTTTTTCACTGCTACCAACAACAATATCACCAGCAAACTCCTCAACAGACGAGGTCTTCTCAAAGAATGCTTCCATCTTCGCAAGCAACCCCTGATGTGTATAATAAACATCGGTTTTTGCCAACGGCAGCTCCACAATAATTTTCTCCTGATGCGACTTATACATCGCAATAATTAACTCCATTGCCCGCATGCCATCCGCTCCATCAATTTGCAAACGGGCCACCCCATCAACAGCATCTAAATAATTAACAATTTGCCCCGCATGCCCCGTATACTTAAGTGGGGGAATTTGCTGCCTAAAGGCCTCAACCTTAGCAATCAACTCAGCATTTTCAGCTTCGGGAAAACCATTAACCGCCGTTTTCGTCGCCCTAATTTTATACGGCTTAGCAATGCTTGCATGCTCTGCCATAATCGTAATAACCTGCTCCTCACCGTGATGAATTGTTGAAGCCGTTAACTGCGATAACGTCCCATCAGCATAGCGTAAACTTGACAACGACAAATCCTCAACCTCCGAATTATCATGTGAAACATTCGCCAAAAAGGTGCTCACCTCAACTGGCGAACCTTTCAAAGCAAGCAAGGCATCCACATGATGAATCCCTTGAGAAAGTGTTGCACCACCGCCCTCTTTAGCCCACGTACCACGCCACCACAAATCATAATAACTCAGCCCCCGAAACCAGGCCGAAGTAATTTGCGTAAACCGATTTACGCCAATAAGCCCACTCTCCATAATGTTAACCAACTGATTAAAATCATCCGTAAACCGATTTTGAGCAACCACACCTAATAATCGCCCTGCAGCATTGCCCGCTGCAATCATCTGATCGCACTCTTCAACAGAAACAGCCATCGGCTTCTCCACCAAAACATTAATCCCCTTCGCCAAGCAATCCACCGCAATTTCACAATGCGTATAAGGTGGTGTACAAATATTAACAACATCAATTCCCCCCTCACACGCAAGCATCTGCTCATGACTTTCATAAACATTAGCCGCCAAACCATATTTTTGCTTAACCGCCAAAGCCTTATGAGGCAAAATATCCACCAAAGCGACAATTTTCGCCCGTCCCCCCTGCTCCAAATAGCTTGTAATATGCACATGTGAAATACCACCGGTTCCAATTATTGCAATTTTTTTCATCAACTTTCCTCTTTCCTTTTTTTTATAAAAAAAATTAATCGCACGCATCCCATAAACCCCAGAGATACGTTATGCCTAATGCCCGATCATATAAACCATAGCCTGGTCGACAAACTTCATCCCAAATATGCCGCCCGTGATCTGGACGGACATAGCCATCGTACTTCGCCTTTTTCAAAATTGCCATCAAAGTTGGAATATCAACATCACCATACGATTTCTTATGGGCCGTTTCAATGAAATCCTTATTCGGATAACGCTTAATATTACGCAAATGAATAAAGGGAATATAGGCTAAATTCTCCCGCAAAATCGCCGCTAAATCATTATCCGCACTCGTTGCTAGTGACCCACTACAAAAAGTAATCCCATTAGCCCAACTTTGATTAATTGCTCGTAGCTTACGATAACTGGCAGCATTTTTAATAATTCGTGGTAAGCCAAAAATAGTCCACGACGGATCATCCGGGTGAATTGCCATTGTAATCCCGTTTTCTTCACAGACGGGCAAAATTTCATTCAGAAAATAAGCCAAATTTTCCCATAACTGCTCCTCCGTCATCTGCCCATAACGCTCAAACAGCACCCTAATATCCTTAAGTCGTTCCCGCTCCCAGCCGGGCATCACATAGCCACTACTACTTGCTAATGTTGCTTCCACAAGCTTCTGGGGATCAATATTCTCAACAATTGCTTGCTCATAGAAAAGGGCTGTTGCACCATCTTCCATCTCCTTATGCATATTTGTTCGCGTCCAATCAAACACGGGCATAAAATTATAACAAATAACTTTAACACCAGCTTTCCCAAGACTCCTAATTGTTTCCCTATAGGCCTTAATATACTGATCCCTTGTTGGTAAACCAAGCTTAATATCCTCATGAATATTCACACTCTCAACAACATCATAACCCATCTGATTAGCTTTCATATAAGCAACTTCGACAGCAACCTCTGCTTCTGTCCAAACCTCCCCCGCAACTTTATTATGGAGCGCCCAAACCACCTGATTAGTATCAGGAATTTGCCTAATAAACTTCAACGAAATCGTATCTTCTACACCATACCATCTAAAACTCATCTTCATTTTCTCATCCTCCTCGACTTTCTACTCTTTTGAACCACTTGTAGCAATACCATCAATAAATGATTTTTGTGCTGCAAAGAAAATCACAATTGAAGGCACCAACGCAATAATTGATGTCGCAAATAACTGATTATACTGCACTCCCGCATCCGCATCAATAGCAAGCTTCATTGCCAGCGACACCGGAAACTTTTCCACTGATGAAATATAAATCAATGGTCCTTGAAACTCAGCCATCCCCCAAACAAAGCTTAACAAAATTATCGTCATAATTGCTGGTTTTAACAGTGGCACAATAATGTAAATCAATGTTTGAA
Source organism: Culicoidibacterales bacterium (assembly GCA_051652245.1). Lineage (GTDB taxonomy): Bacteria > Bacillota_I > Bacilli_A > Culicoidibacterales > Culicoidibacteraceae > BHER01. The sequence continues at coordinate 20,705 of JBOFTV010000032.1, forward strand.
ACGTATTACAACCATCTAATTTTGCCGCCTCATCCAACTCCTTTGGCAGCCCGCGAATAAACTGAATCAACATAAACACAAAAAATGACTGCGTTGCAAAGAATGCGGGAACAATTAATGGTAGATAACTATCAGTTACCCCCAAATTCGACCAAAAAATAAACAACGGAATAAAGAAAAGCGACTCCGGCAAAAGTAAGGTCAAAATGACTAACCCAAATACCAGCTTCTTAAACTTAAAATTAAACCGCACAATCGCATATGCCGTTGGCACAACAGAAACAACCGTAAACAAAATCTTAAAAAATAAATAAAAAAACGTGTTATAAAAATACCGTGCCATCGTATACTGACTCCCAGTAATCCAAGCCTTATAAAAGACCGACCAAAGCGAATCGATCGGATTAGCAGTAAACAAACCAATCGATGTAAAAATCTCATTATTCGACTTAATTGTGCCACCAATCATCCACAATAATGGATAAATCAGCATAATTCCCACTAAAATTAGGACCGTATACCTCAAAGTTACACTTATTTTCTTCATTGCCTCTTCCTCCTTAATCTGAATAGAACACACTTTTACTGGAAAGTTTAAAAACAATCGCCGTAAAAATTGCAATAATAATTACCAAAACCATCGCAATTGCACTACCAAAGCCCATCCTAAACTTCAAAAACACAGTATCAAACACATACATATTCAGAAAATACGTACTATTCAACGGGCCACCCTTTGTAATAATATAAGGAGCATTGAACTCCTGAAAGGCACCAATCAACGCCATAATACCATTAAATAAAATAACTGGCGAAATAATTGGAATCGTAATTTTCGTAAATTGCGCCCACTTCGAAGCACCATCAATTCTTGCGGCCTCATACAAACTTGGTGAAACAGCCTGCAATGCTGCCAAAAAGATAACCATCATCGAACCAAACTGCCACAACCGCAAAATTGAAAGGGTAATAATTGCCGTATCAGGACTTGTAAGCCAAGGAATTGCGGCAATATTAAATAAACCTAAAAAGGAATTTACCAAGCCATCATTACCAAATAACGCCTTCCATAAAACAGCAATTGCCACATTCGCCCCCAAAATTGATGGAATATAATAAGCCGTTCGAAACAGCTTTACCCCCTTCAACTTAAAATTTAAAATATAAGCAATAAATAAACCAAAAACCAGAGCCAAGGGTACAGTAATCAACACATATTTAAACGTTGCCATCAATGACTGAATAAAAACAGGATCAGTGGTAAAAAGCTCCTTATAATTATCAAAGCCAATAAACTTTGGACTCTTTGCAATATTATAATTTGTCAAACTATAATAAACCGTCATCACCGCTGGATACAACTTAAACACTAAAAAGCCAATCACCCATGGAATCAAAAAATAATAGGCCGGACTAATTTTTTTCTTTTTCATTCTTATTTCTCCTTTTTTAAAAGCGCTTACATTTTGTGATTAAAAATTAATCCAAACTTACACAAAATAAGTTGGATATTTTTCTTGAATATAATTTATCTTCGGGACAATATTAGTCAAATGCTGCTCCACAAATGCCCCGATCTTTTCTAGACTCCTTGCTTCAATAATATCTAGTAAAACCTGATGTTGAACAACAATCTTCTCAACCGACAACTTCTCCAAAATATCTAAATGTCGCAATCGATTATAGGGAATACTCACTTTCTTAATCGCAGCCCAAACATCCCCTTTGCCAACCCCCTCATACAAATACTGATGAAACTTATCATCTAATTCCACAAAAAGCTCCAAATTCCCTTCATCAAGCTCAAGTAAAGCCCGCTGGACAATTAAATTCTTCTTCATATTAGCTAAATATTTAGGGCTAATTTCACTACACGCCTCCGCAATAATCGCCTTCTCTAGCGTCTGCCTAATAAAAATTGCTGAATAAACAAGCTTCATATCAATATGCGTAACAAAAGTTCCCTTCTGCGGCTTAACTTCCAAAAGCTTCTCCTCCTCCAATAAAATTAAAGCCTCCCGAATAGGCGTCCGACTCAATCCAAGCTCCTTTGAAGTCTCAATTTCACTTACCAATTGTCCGGGCTTAAAGTAATAATCCATAATACTCGCCTTAATCACACGGTGCGCATACTTCCGATTACTCTCATTTTCCTCAATATTCAAACGTTTCATTGCCTCATCTCCTTGTATACAAGTAATTATAGTATCTATTTCAAAAAAATGCAAGCTAAAATGCGTGTTTTATCATTAAAAAACACTTTTAGATAAAGAAATCATCGTGTTCAACCAAAATACACATCATTATTCCACTCTAATTTTTTCTTGTATACAAGAAAAGAGGAAGCCCCCAAGACTTCCTCCCCCCACTAAAAATTTTCAATTACAGCAACAGAGTTAGCTTTCTGAACAGCCCCCAGAAGCCCATTTTTCAATGCCGTATCGACACTAAAAATAATTGGTACATGCGACATATCTTCCGCTGTTGCCACTAGAAATAACAGATAAATTAGGACAACATCCTTCCCCTTTTTTAATGGATAGCCTTGGGGTAGATAAACAACGCTTGCTCCTTTTTGATATGAGCCGTACTTAAAATGATGATGGAGCAATAAACAACCTGGGGCGATGCTCATTGCCAGCGGATTTTCCACAAGCGCCTCCGTTACTTTCTCCAGATAGCTTTCATTGACATAATTAGCCTGTAGTAAATTGGTCAATGTTCGTAAGTTAAGGAACTCAAGTAACCAAAATTGTCCCCAATTCCCACCTAAATTGTAAAGTAATTTCAACGACGACCAGTATTTTTAACAAAAAACCAGAGTTTTTACGATTGCTTTAGTCGAAAAAACTCTGGTCTTTCATTCTTTGTAAATAACCCATGTTTCCCTGAGGCAACTCAAACTTTATGCTGGGTTATGCTTCATTTATAAGCGATTGCTGTTGACTTGTTGTTTCTCGTAACTTCTACACCTAAGATATACTCAGATGGTGATTCTCCTATTATTCAAGTAAAATATCTTTAATCGGGAAGCGTATAATCAAATAGATCCACACACTACTGCTAAGAAAAATAATCAAGTAAATTCCCACACCAACAAAAACATATTGTTCCCATGCCAATTCGGGTACGAGGTATTGTTCTAATTGACCATAATCACCTAATTTACGATAATCATCGTCCGCTAAATTCGATATTTCCATATTTTTGTTCATTTCGGCATTAATAATTGTCATTGTTACTTGGGGGAGAAAAAATTGTAGCATCAAAAAAGCTATGATGATTCCAACAGTCGTTACAACAAGCAACTCACTAATAATTTGTCTCAGCAATACTAGCTTTTTAATCCCTAGTGCTAAATAAATACCAAATTCTCGGTAGCGCTGACGGAATATCAAAATCATCGTCAAACAAAGTAAGACTATCGACACACAGATGGTGACACTCATTAATGTAGTTGATATTTTTTGAATCGATGCCAATTTTATTTTTATCGATTCACCCACATTATTAGGACTAATAAACTTAAAGCTAGGTGATAGATCGCCACTTGCCTGCTCAATAAAACTATTTATATTATCCACATTATGAAGTAGATAAGTCACATCGCCAATCACTCCTCGCTCTTCTTGCACTTGCTTGTCCATAACGCTCAAACTGTCAATCTGTCTAACAATACTTGTACTTGTATAAATTGTGCTTACCCTACGATCTTCTCTGTCCTTGATATATTCCTCTGAAGCCCCCTTTGGCACCGATTGTAACTCTGGGTTTTGTTTATGTTTATACATACCAATAACTTCTAATGCTACCGGCGTTCTTTGCAAAATCACTCGATCCGCATTTCCAAGTTTTATCCCTTCAGGCGAAGCTTCATACAAAAGATGCTCAAAAGAAATTGCCTCCCCTAATTGTAAATTATTAGTTGTTGCAAGATCTTCAGAAATAATTGCTACAGGCTTGGAAGAAATAACTTCCTCAGTTGTCAGCAAACGTCCTTTTGTTAATTCGAGGACATTATCTTCAATTTCCAGCATTTGTGGATAATGGATCCCGACAATTGGAAAGTTATGCGCATTTTTATCTAGTTCATCTATCCCTTTTTGCACTGTATTGGAAAAGAGATTTTCATACACTCGATAATCATAAGCTCGGACTTCTGGTAGTTGACCAATTTTATCTATTTTATCATAGCCAAAATAGATAATTCCATCAAGCGATCGCTCAAAATCAACCGTCGCTATCACTTTTGCTCCTAACCGCTGTTGCACAGATTTAACGGCCTTTTGATTTGTCTGAGCAATAAAATAACTAAGAAAAAATAGCTGTGTCAACACAAGAACAATAGCTGCTAACACCAAATAAGACTTGTTTCCTCTTAATGTTAAATAAATTTTTTCAAAGTTGCTCATCTACACCTCAGTCCTCGTTTCATCTTTAATAATTTTACCATCAGCTAGATATACTCTTCTTCGACATCTGCAAGCAAGCGATTCATCATGTGTAACGATGATGACGGTCGCACCATTAGCATGAGCGACTTCGAGCATCTCAATAACTTTTGCTCCATTGACACTGTCTAGCGACCCTGTTGGCTCATCCGCAAAAATAACTTGCGGCTGGTTGACTAACGCTCGAGCAATGGCAACTTTTTGCTGTTGCCCGCCAGACAATGCTGTGGGCATTTTATTTTTGTGACCAATAATCTCGAGCCTGCCTAATAGCGCTTGAACGATTTTCTGCCGCTCTTTTCTCAGCTTTTTTGCAAATTTCAACGGAAATTCAACGTTTTCAAACACACTATAATCATCTAGCAGCGCAAAATTTTGGACGACAAATCCAAATTCTTTATTGCGTAAATGTGCACACTCTTTTGCCGAATATCCTGCAATATTTTTCCCATCATATTTATAATCACCCTTTGAGAGCATATCAAGTCCACCTAGAATGTTAAGCAGGCTTGTTTTCCCTGAGCCAGAAGGACCAGTAATTGCTAGCATCTCACCCTTTTCAATCGTTAAATTAATTTGTTTCAAAATGTCTATCGTTAAATATTTTGTCGTAATCACTTTACTACCATTTATAATTTCAATCATCATTTTCGCTCCTTTTCACTAGCCATTTCGCATCATGACCACTTTTCGCATTTGCCAAATCACTGGTAAAACACCTAATAATACAGCACCACCCACACTTATCACTGTCACAATAAAATGATCATTCTGCCCATAATATAACATCACCATTTGCCAACTAACACTAGCTAGAAAAACTAACAAAACAAAATAAAAAGAAAAATACTGATAAATAAATTGCGGTGTCGCACCGACTAACTGGAATGCTTTATGCTGCTTTTTCTGATTTTGGTATAATTGCAAAGCTAAAATGTAATACGTCAATACAGTAATGACTATATACATCGCTATTGCACCAATCCCCCTTACTTGCTGTTGCACTAATAATGTTCTTTCCCTTTTTTTATAGGAAAATTCATCTTGAATTGTGTATCTTTTATCACCTAATTGATAAACTTCATGCTGCAACTGTTGATACATTGCATCACTTGTTTTAATTATATAAGATGGTGCATTAAAAAGTGTGTGTGTCGTTGGAAGCATACCAATAATAAAATAATTATTAAAATTATCAGTCGAATGACTCAGAAAATTTGTTAAAATCGGTTGCAAAGTTCTTTCCTCTAAAAAGCCTTTGACTTGAACTTTCATCATGCCAAGTCCGCCTCCTGTTCGCATATCTACTTCAAACACATCACCAATTTTATGTACCGATGCATAGGCAGTTCCTAAAATTACCGGTGCAATCGGAGCGTTAAAGTCATCAGCCGTAAAATTACCACCTCCACTAAACTTCACATCTCCCTTCAAGGGCTGACTACTAATTAATATTTCTGTTTCCTTACTCGCACTGGTGGACTGATAATCAGGATTTTGCGTCGGGATTTCCGGGAAATCGTCTGGTGTCATCCGTCCCCCCGTAATATATACTTTATTAACGATGATCTGTTGGCTTGAAAGTAACTGTTCGAGTACAGCTACTGATCTTTTTGCTCCTGAATCTAGCTCCTCCCTTGAAGTCATCGCCGAAACAACAATGACCGTTTCATCCTCAGTTTGGAGAGAATTGAGCAATGCCACGTGCGTGTTAATCGTCCAAAGCTCTGTATAACTCTGATTAACTTGCAAACACATAACGGTTAATTGGATAATTAACAGCAATGTCAATAATGGCTTTTTCAACAAGACCAATAGACTTTGTACTAAAACCATAAATTTTGCCCCCTTTATTTTTTTGCTTGCAAAAATTGAGCTGGTTGATGCTTATAAACTCCTCGAGTCGTTAGCAACGCATACAGGCTCACAAAAACTAATGTTTGGGCTTGTAGTAAGACAATCGCCGTGACTCGTATTTGTTCAAAAAAAATTAAATCCAGCGAAACACTCACTTGCTGCAACATCAGTGGCACCGCAACACTTAAAGTAAAAATAGCCGCACCAATTTTCACAATATGAAGCATTACCCCCCCATTTGTTGCCCCCATTGCTTTAAAAACAATCCAGCGATAGCCCTGCTGCTCAATTAAAAACAATACCAGCACCAATACCGTAATCAGTACAATAATATAAACAGGGAGCAGTCGTTTAACCCCTCCACGATAAATTGCCTCACGATGATTTTTACCCTGTTCAGCAGTACCCATAAAGCTAAACCCGGTACTTTGCTCAGCCGGATATTTCAAATCAAGTATTGACGCAAACAACTCCAGATGATTTTTCTGCTCAGTGTAGACATACAAAATACCAGTATAATTTTGTGGCAATCGACTCAAATAGTCCGTCGTAATCGACTCACCTGAAAGCACAACAGCTTCATCAAAATATCCGGTGCTAACTCCTTTTTCACCAGCAATAGCAGTGATGGTAAAAGGTGTATTATTAATGATAACTTGCTTTTTGTTAACTTCGAGCAAATTATCCCAAACCTTTTTACCCACAATCACCCCCGATTCTAATTGCTGTGGTTGGAGTACACGTCGAAGGGGTACCGTAAATTTCATATCAGGCTGTTGCCAAATAACATAAATCGGTATAAGTGGGTTCTGTGGTACATTCTGATAATACTCCACAGCAAAAGGCACTTGCGGCAACTGCTCTCGATGCTGTACGATTGATTCAAGCAGCACACCCGAGTTACTAACTTGAAAACTTGCAATATTTTGACCATTTGTCACTGATTCCCCATGCTCCAAATAAAAAGACTGTTCACCCAACTGTGATAGCAACATCATTGTAGTACCATTTAATAAAAAAAGGGCTAACAGCAACGGCATATACTGCCATAATCTTCTTCTGCGCATCTTTAGCCCCTCCTATCCCTCACTAAATGTCTTTTCTCCCGCATCTACACTACTACAAGAAACATTAAGCGAAAAGTCGGCAACAGCAATTGACTCATTCATCTGCGGATGTTGAAAAAAAATCGCTCGTACATACCTGTGTGCCGATCGCTGCTCTTCTGTTGAACCAGCTGGGTATCTTTTACCGGGGAATTCATGTTCGGCAATAAGATAAAACTCCTGTGTTTCCCCCGGAGTAACAATAAACGGAGATAAAAAAAATTCATACGAACCATCACGATTATTCGACAATTTATTCGTCAAAATTTTTTCTTCTCCATCCACACCCTCATAGTAAAACAGTTCATTTGTCACCGTTTGCGGCTGCTGACTTATGTTTTTTATCGTATATCGCTGCCATGTAACCCCCTGACAAAAAGAGCCGTCACCTTCTTCTAGATTCTGATAACTAAGCTTCGTGCTTTCATGTGTCGGCGTTATTTCAAAAATATTACCTAATTTTTGCGGGTGAATGCCTGTGGTCAGTTGTAACGCTGTTTCATCATATAACTCAAACTTCGTTTTTGTTGCTGTGTTGACATCGTAATTGACAATTTCATCTTGAATTGAATCATTTGTATTGTTGATTATTTCCTTTTTGTTGGAACTATTGATACCAATGACAATAGCTCCAACAAAAAGGAGACAGATGCTGAATGATAGACTGGCTATTTTGATTTTACGCATTTTGTCTCCTCCTTGTATTCGAATATTTTAGTTTTGATTTAATTGGTCTCTTATTTTAGATCGGCTAAGTTAACAACTAAATGTAGGTTGGACTGGTAATATTATCTTGAGTCCAAGGTGCTTGAGGATGACTATGGCTATGGTTAGAGTATGTACCTCTCACACCTGAAATCTTAATACTTTTTTGAAATGACGATGCTCCCATAATACAGTGACTAGCAACTGGTGCACCTGAATAATAGCTCCTTGTTCGATAATCAAAATAGAGGCATGGTCCATGTGGTGAAGAATCTCCCACAGCCGTCCTTGCGTAAATATCATCTACCCCACTTTTAACAGTCCACCCAATTACTCCACTCCATCCATGTCCATCGTAAGAATCTTCTTGCCATGATTTCGCTGCTTGCAGTGGAGCTGCTACAACTAAAACACCCATAAAAACAATAAATACATTAACTAATAATTTTTTTAGTTTTTTCATTAAAATCCTCTCCCTTTTCTATGAATGCGCATTCAAAATTAAATTATATATCATTTTTCATAAAAAGTCAATATTTTCACACATTTAAGTTACCCCATAGTAACTAGTCGTAACTAGTCAGCAGAAATAGAACCAAGATATCAAGTTCTTGGCTCCAATACGATGTTTTGTGAGAATGATTTTTTGAACAACTCATAATAATTTTGCTTGTTTTTCTTCGCAGTTTGAATCAGGCTACGAATAATAAAAAAGTTCTCCGTGCCGGATTCACTTCTAAAACAACCCGAAACTTTCATCTTTGTCTTCGTCATTCGTATAGCTCGCTCTGCCATTAGAGGTTCAAAAAAGCGAAGGTATTTTTATTAGATACTTTCGCTTTTTTGCTCTTTTAACTTGATAATTCGTTTCATATTTGCGAGGAAGATAGTAGATGTAGCCTGTATGGTCATACCTAAAAGACCACATCCTTGTGCGGTTGAATAACCATACCTTGTTTTAAGTTCGCCATCTTTATAACAGCCATCTTTAAAGGGACAAGTCTTACACTTTTCAATATCAAAAAAATAACTTTCAACCTGTGTGTTCCTACCTTTGCTATCTGACTTGCTCCCAGACATTACTTTTCTGATAGCCATATGTCCAGCCTCACAAACATACATATTCGCGTCCTTATTATACGAGAATTTTTCTTTATTCTTACCATTTCCATGTGTGACACTTTTACTTAATTTCGAAGCGAGTTCAAAGTTTTCTGCCTTCGCATAAGCTAAATTGTCTGCTTCTGACTATGCACCGTCACCAATGACAGCTTCTATTTCAAGTCCCGATGCTTTTGTTTTTTCAACGAGTCGTTGCAATTCTTTTCCATCGTGTTTTTCACCGCTGGTAATCGTTGCTGCTGTGATGATACGCTCGGGAGTCATTGCTATGTGTGTGTTAAAACCGAAGAAAGATGTATCTGCTGTTTTATGTCCAACTCTTGCGCCGGGTTCTTTTGAGTATTCTACTTCAATTTCTGTATCTTCAATACCTTCTTCTAGATAATGTAAACGCTCTTTCACTGATTCAATATTCATACACAGTACTGATGCTTTGACCTTCTCAATGAGTTCTTTACTATATGTGATTTGGTCCTCTAATAAACCTGTCGCTTCACGTTTTCTCGGCATTTTTTCCTTCATTGTATCGTCAACTTCATAGACTGCTTTTCGTAAAGCTTTGCCTCGATTTATTAATTCTTCACGTGGAGAAACATGTTGGAACATTGCATTGGTGTGGGTAGAATCCATAATGAGTCGTGTTTTCATTGGAATAATGTTTTCGTTTTTCGCTAAATCTACCGTTTTTTGTATTAAAACATCTAACAAATTTGTATCAGCTAAACGCATACGTCTGAATTTTGATAATGAACTGGGATTAATAAAACTTACATCTTCTGGCGTATATCCGAGAAAGTACTTGAAAAGCATATCTGTTTTCGTTCTTGCGATGAGGTCACGATCTGACACTTTATATTTTGATTTAAGTAAAATATATTTAAACATCATGATTGGTGATTCGGCAGGCCGCCCCATTGTTTTACTATATGCATTCTGTACTTCTTCATAGATAAATACATTACAACTAGTCAGCAGAAATAGAACCAAGACATCAAGTTCTTGGCTCCAATACGATGTTTTGTGAGAATGATTTTTGAACACCTCATAATAATTTTGCTTGTTTTTCTTCGCAGTTTGAATCAGGCTACGAATAATAAAAAAGTTCTCCATGCTCAATTCACTTCTAAAACAACCCAAAACTTTCATCTCTGTTTTCGTCATTCATATAGCCCAATCTGCCATATTGTTATCAAATGCTACTTCAAAATCAGTCACAAACCGCATATGTTCTGCCTGATATTTAAGCAAACGCTCCACTAAAAGTTTCTCCGGATGGAATATTGTCTACTTTTCGTGAACGTATATTCGCTTCGTAACCTATTTCATGCTTTCCCTCTCTTCTTCAAAGAGTTCCTTTGGACTTTTACCCTCGTGTCGTTGGAGTAACCTAGTATTGATAAATGAATCATAGACATCAATGGGTTTCGATTTTAGGTCATCAAAGATACGCCACTTAGGAATATAACGTCGTATCTTCAGACCCAGCACACGGTTGAATCGCTGATTAATTCCTTTACTATTTTTATTTTCTTCTAATTACAATTATAGTGTGAGAGAGTGTTCATTGGTCTCATTTTTTGTCCAGTATCACTTTACCATTGACCAAAATACACATCATTATTCCACCCTTCCTCCCCCCACTAAAAATTTTCAATTACAGCAACAGAGTTAGCTTTCTGAACAGCCCCCAGAAGCCCATTTTTCAATGCCGTATCGACACTAAAAATAATTGGTACATGCGACATATCTTCAGCTGTTGCCACTAGAAATAACAGATAAATTAGGACAACACCCTCCCCCTTTTTTAATGGATAGCCTTTTGGTAGATAAACAACGCTTGCTCCTTTTTGATATGAGCCGTACTTAAAATGATGATGGAGCAATAAACAACCTGGGGCGATGCTCATTGCCAGCGGATTTTCCACAAACGCCTCCGTTACTTTCTCCAGATAGCTTTCGTTGACATAATTAGCCTGTAGTAAATTAGCTCCCAATAAGCCCACCAAGGCTTTTTCCGAAAGCGCATCCTCCTGATTATAATAACCACCCGTTGCAATATACGTTGCCAATTTTTGGTTTCCCTCCTGCCACTCCCTCCCCTCAACATCATATAATGTCGAAAAAATAGCATCAATAAATTCCCGTGAAATCACAGGTATCACAGCCCCATAAGTCCTAAAAACCTTCTGCAAGCGCTTTTCAATTTTAGGATAATTTTTCTGACTCATTTCATGTTTACAAATGCTAAAAAGCCGCCAAATATCACCATCCGTCAGCATCGCATTAACAACAATTGTCTCGCCCTCAGCATGATGATAATTCGGCTCTGTTGTAATACAAAAATCAACATGCTTTTTAATTTTTCGCCCATTTTGGGACAACTCCAAAGCAACAATTTCAAAATCTGGTAAAATCTGCTGAATCTGCTGGTAAAACATACTACTCATTCCTAGTCCTAAATCGGAAACAAGTAGCACCTTCTTACGCTGAATTTCCTGCGACTGCTCAATTAACTTACTCCCAAAATGAACCGCCAAAAAGGCAATCTCCGCATCTGTCAACGCACAATTAAATGCCTCTTCTAAGTAAACAGCACAAGATCGTGTCATCCTAAAAATATCAGGATAGCGTGTCATAACCGCTTGCGTCAGCACATTTTCAAAAGCAAGACCATACCGATTTCGATAAAAAAGCGCTTTAACATGTGTAACCAGTTGCTCCTTTAAAGCCGCGTCATCATCAAAATGAACACCCGAAAAGAGTTCGAATTTTGCAACCATCAAACTAACCAGTCGCCTAAATTCGCTAAAATCCTCACTTTTATTGTGGATATCCTTATCTTTTTTCGCCCCTAGAAGTAATATCGTCATAAAATAAACACAATCACCGGGCATCTTCACCACTAATACCTCATTAATTTCTTCCAGCAAATAACGGGCCGCCTTAAACTCCACAAAATTAGCAAGCACATTTTTCTCAACCTCATCCCAACCATAATCATATCCCGCAATCATCCGCCCCAATAAAAAATAAATTCTCGCCAAGAAGAGCTTCTGCTCCAAAAAGCTAACTGACTTCCCCAGGATTCGGTCAATTTCTGGAAATGCCTGCTCAATTACCACTAAAATAGCTTGGCCACAATAATCACCCACCACCTCCACTGCCCCCTCCCAAAGAATCAAACTAAGGTAGCTTGGCGTTAAACTTCTTTTAAAGGGGGCCAACTGACTAACAAAATAACAAATTATTTTCCCCCGCTCCAACTCGGAAACATCAACATAATAGCCTCGATCTTTCTGACTTCTAACAATTATCGTTTGATCATATTGACTAATTATTGCCTTAACAACTTTAATATCAGCAATTGCTGTATTCCGTGAAATTGCTAAATTAGCAATAATCGTCTGCAAATAAATACTCTGATAGCCACATAAAATATTTAACCCCAATATCAACTGTCGCTCCCGCGGCTGATAAATATACTCGACTTCCCATTTTTCTGCAATTATTAATTCAATCTGCGCTTGCTGTTTTTCAGTGATGGCCACGCCTTCTCCAATCGCTTCCAGACCAACCGCTAATAGATAGCCATTCAAATCCTCCAGAAAACAATATAGCTTTCTTCTAGGAATTTCAAGACAGTAAGCGAGCGTCTGAATGTTTTTAAGCTCCTTTATCTGTAAAAGCAATTCCAAGAAATTTAAAAAAGATTGATTGAGATATAATTTTCTTTTCATCTGATAACAGCCTCTTTCTTTTTAACTATTTAGCGCAAAATAATCCACTCCGCTGTAGGAGTGGACGCTTCAAAATTTAATAACAGACTAATCATTACTGTTTAGTCTCATTTACACAGATATAGCTACTATACCAGTTCTATCTTGCTTTGTCACTTTTATCTGCTATCCCTTTTGGCCATAGTAAGCACTTTTACCATGCTTCCGCTCATAATGCTTTTCTGCTATATAGGGTTCAACTGGTCCAACATCACGATTTAACGTAATTGTTTGATAGGCAATTTTTGCTACTTCTTCTAAAACAATACTATGATAGACTGCCTCTTCAATACTTTTACCCCACGTAAACGGACCGTGCCGCGCCACAATTATACCCGGCATTTCACTTGCTGATAATTGTAATTTGGCCAATGTCTCACTAATTATTTTTCCCGTATTATGTTCATAGCTTGTCTCTGTTTCTGTTTTTGTTAGTGGGCGTGTTAAGGGAATCGTCCCATGAAAATAATCGGCATGTGTTGTTCCCAAAGAAATAATTGGTCGGAGTGCTTGCGCAAAACTAACTGCATATGTGGAGTGTGTATGTACGATTCCCCCAATTTCAGGGAACTGCTGATACAAATATAAATGTGTTGGTAAGTCAGATGATGGTCTTAGGTCACCCTCAATAATTGTCCCAAATTCATCGACCACAACCATATCACTCGCCCGCATCACATCATAGTCAACACCACTAGGTTTAATTACAATAAAGCCAGTCTGCTTATCCCTAGCACTAGCATTGCCCCAGGTACATTTTACTAGACCACTTTGCGGCAGTTTCAAATTTTCTCTAAGCACTAATTCTTTTAAGTTTGCTAACATTAAAAGCCCTCCTCTGCTAATTTTGGTAATAAGAAATTCTTTGCCTTGGTTATTTCACCCACATAATCTGCCTCATCCTCACTCCACATCTCAATTAGAAATGGTCCTTGATAATCCAAGCTTTTTAGTACCTGTAAACAATAATTGAAATCGACACAGCCTAATCCAAACGCAACCCCTTTAAATTTCCCAGGAAATTGTTCACTTACTGCTAGTGTATCTTTTAAATGAATGGCAACAATCTCATTCCGACCCAAAGTAAACTCCGCCAAGATATCATTCCCCGGCCAAGCACTAATATTTCCCAAATCAGGATAAACTTTTAACCATTGTGAATCAACAGCATTTTTAATCATCATATATTTAGTAATGGATGACATAAAAACATCATCCATTATTTCAATCGCTAGTGTAACTTGGTAAGTCGCAGCAAGCTTGCAGGCTCTTTTAAGCCCGCTAATAAACCGCTCTTTTGTGGCTTCACTTTTATCCTCATAATAAACATCATAACCCGCTAATTGGATGACCCTCACACCCAAATCATCGGCTAATTTGATCGCCTTTTCCATTATTTCCCAAGCTATTTCCCGAATATTTGCATCGTTTGAGCCAAAGGGAAATCGCCTATGGGCACTCAAGCAAAGTGAACGTATCGCTATTGCCTGGGAAATACTCTCACTTTTAATCTCCGCTCGTTGACTTAAACTCCAATCCAATCTTGCTAATCGCTGATCCGTTTCATCAATTGACAACTCAATAAAATCAAAGCCCAATTGCTTAGCTATCCTAAATCGCTCGGGCCAGCTAATATTTTTAGGGAGAGCTTTCTCATAAATTCCAACCATCGTCCTCATCCACTTACCCCCAAAGCTCTGCTAATTTTTGTTGAAAAGCTTTGGCCGCTTCAAGGGGACTTTGGGCATCGCGAATTGCGCGACCGGCAATAAATATCGAAATTGGATACTTGCTAAAAAGCTCTAAATCAGCAATTGTAATTCCACCCGTAACCGTAACTTTAAAACCTAACTGACAAAGCTCTTCAATTTTACTGAAATCGGCAGCACTCCACAGAGCACCCGCTGCTTGTGCATCTCTTGAGCGGTGGTAGACAACCTGCTCTACACCAATTTCCCGCCAAGCCCGTGCCTGTTCAAAATTCCAATAACCTGTTAATTCAATTTGAATATCCTTCCCACGCTTTTTCGCCTCTTCTAATGCACCAGCAATTGTTGCTAATTCGGCACAACAAATTAATGTCGTCCAATCCGCACCATTATCTAACATCAATGGCGTTAAAATTTTTCCCGCATCGGCAATCTTTGCATCAGCCAATATTATTTTATCAGGGTAGGCATCTTTCATTGCCTGGACAACACGTTTCCCTTCAGCACAAATCAAAATCGTGCCAATTTCAATGATATCAATTTGTTCTGCTACCAGATCAACACTCCTAAAAGCATCCGCCTGTGATAAATTATCCAAGGCAATTTGTAACATCGGTTTACTCATAATTTTCTCCTCCATTAGGTGGGACAGTCGTCCCCCGATTTTTTTTTACTATTTAAAAGCTGTTAAGTATTTGCTCTGCTTTGTTTGTTCGATTAGTGCATAGATGTCCTCCTCCGTCCTACTTTTACTTAGCTGTTCAAAGATATTCGTTATTTCAAACAAGGCAATTATTTGGGGGATGGCTTTTCCTAGATGAATTTCACTGCTAGTTGCTGCTAGTGACACCAAAACGGAAACCTCTTGGCCACCCGCAAAGATAACTGGTTCCTTTAACGTAATCAGCGAGAAGGCATTTCTTTGGACACCATCTTCAGGGCGCGCATGGGGCATCGCCATTCCAGGGCATAAAATATAATATGGCCCCGATTTAATTGTTGATTCAATAATTGCGTCCGCATATCGTTGTTCCACCGCTCCTGATGTAATCAATGGTTCAACTGCAAGCATAATTGCCTCCTGCCAAGTTGCTGCAACTAATTGTAATCTAATTGAATTTTCCGCTTTTAAGGACTCGTTCAAACTTAGCATAATTTCTCCTCCTTATTGCATTGCAATTTCTAATTTCGCTTTGATCTCGACATCATCCATTAAATTTGCCAAGCCCACTAACCGCCCCTTTGTCCGGCCATCCAACTCATGAATTAAATGCTCGGAGGCGACCACAATATCATAACCCAAGGCCATTGATTTAGCCTCGCCCACACTACAGAAATCCACGCGAAAGTCCTCGATTTCAAGTACCCGCAACGCATTTTCAATTTTCATCTTAATCACCATACTTGAACCCATCCCATTTCCACAGGCCGCTAATATTTTCAACATTACGATCTTCCTCTCAATTTTATTCTAAACCATCTTCATATGCCTGCTTGTCTTTTGCAAAATAATACTGTAACTGGGGAATAGCAAGCAGAATAATAGCTGATGCTCCAATTCCAAAATAGCCTAAATATTTCATTAATGCCCCAAAAACGGGCCATAGTGTACTCCAATCAATATTACCATGCCAGCCACCAGTTAAAGCAAACATCCACACTGCCACTGCACCACCTAGAACCTGCAACACCCCACTTGCGAACGTCAATATTACAGCAGCCTTAATTCCACCAACCTTATCTGCATACACAGCAATTGTTGCATTATCAAAGAAGACTGGGACAAAACCAGTAATAATCAAAATTGGTGAGCCAAAAATAACAAGTAAAGCAATTGTCAAAAATTGACCGATCGCCCCACAAACAAAACCAAATAATGGTGCATTGGGCGAACCAAAATTATACGTTGCCGCGCAATCAACTCCTGGTAAAACTCCCGGTAAAATTCGTGATGATATCCCCTGAAATGATGCCGTCAACTCCGAAACAAACATTCTTACTCCCGTCATCAAAATGACCAGATAAACCGAGAATTTCAGCGATTGTGAAATAATGTAGGTGATAAATGAAATATTTTCGGCAAATGTCTTATCAATCTCCCGCATATAAGGTTCGCCCAAGACCAACATAATTCCCCCAAAAAATAAAATCATCAGGGTTCCACTTGAAACAACCGTATCATGAAACATCGAAAGCCATTTTGGCAACTTGAGCGAATCAAGATTTTTACGAGGATCACCAAGTTTTCCAGCAACTTTATCAGCAAACCAGACCGCAAACATTTGCTGATGGCCAATAGCAAAGCCTGCATTATTTGTTAATCGCTGTGTTGGTCCAACTGTTAAATTAGCACCCACTGCCCAATACAAGCCTGCCAAAATACCAACAATTGTCGCCCCATAGATATTTCGCAGATCTGGAAAAAACAAAAAGACAATCCAGGTAACGGTTGTTGCTTGCTGAACCATAATATGACCAGTTATGAACAGTGTTCTTATTTTAGTGTACCGCCGTAGTAACACTAGTATAATATTGACAATAAAACCAATCAACAGGGCAATCAGTGTCCATGATGTTGATATTCCTAAAGTCTTAAGACCGTCATTTACGGCATTTAGTCCAAAATAGGGATCAATTACTGCCGCATTCAAACCAAAGCGACCATTAAGTCCCGCTAAGATCGGTCTAAATGTGGTAACTAATCCTGCTGCACCAACATTTAAAATCATATAACCAACCGTTGCCTTAATAAAACCCGCAAATGATTCATACCATTTTTTTCTTAAGAGGACATAACCAATAAAAACTAAGATTCCAATAAAGAATTCCGGCTTAGCCAAAATATTATTCACAAACCAGGTAAAGATAGTTATAATGATTGTCATTATTTCATCATCCTTCCAACTTTTTTTCTACAAGAGTGAGAGAAATGGTAGATCATGCTCGCCCTCAAACGCATCCTCGAATCCGCGGGGATGATGATATTCAAATGAATCTTTGTCATCCGGGAACGTAAATTTTCCACCCACTTGCCAAATATATGGCTTGAAGTTATATTTTAATCGATTTCGCTTCATTTCCCAAAGCAGCTTTATTTCTTGGGGGTCTGCCTGAAAATTAGACCAAATATCATGATGTACCGGGATAACAACCTGCGCCCGTAAACACTCCGCCATCCGTAAAATGTCGACTGATGTCATTTTATCTGTAATCCCACGCGGATTTTCACCAAAAGCACCGAGGGCTACATCGATTTTATGGTCTAATCCATGTTTAGCATAGTAATTTGCATAATGTGAATCACCACTGTGATATAAAGAGCCACCCGATGTCTTAAAAAGGTAGTTAACCGATAATAAATCCATTTCCTGGGGGAACTTCCCTTTTAGGCTAACACCCGCTGGAGCTGTGACCAATGCTGTTCTATCAAATGATTCGAGGACAACAATTTCAAGATCTTTGATCTTAATTATATCTCCCGGTTTAACAATTCTTGTCCGCTCCTTTGGTACGCCCCAGCCAAGCCAAATGTCAACACAGGCCTTTGGACCAATAAATGGGACATCCGCCGCACAATTAGCCATAACTGCTGCTGCAACATTAATATCGATATGATCTGCATGATGATGCGTTGCGATGACCGCATCAATATTCTTAATCGCAAACGGGTCTAAGACAAAGGGCACGTTTCTTAAATTAGGTTGGATCTGCTGCACCCCTGACATCCGTTGCATTTGATGCTGCTTATTCATCACTTTATTACGCGAACTCTGCTTTCCCGTTCCACACCAAAAATCAACAATAATATTGGCCGACCCTGCTGTTTTAAGCCAAATTCCCGTACAACCAAGCCACCACATTGAAAACGTCTGCTCCTTCACAACCGTCTGCTCAATTTCCTCATTCAACCACGTGCCCCACTCGGGGAACGTACTCAAAATCCAGGACTCCCTTGTCACATCCGTAATTTTTGCCATTTTCACAACACTCCTTTATTTTTTTATACTTCTAGTATATAAAGATTATCGTCAAGATAAAAGTCCAAAGGGCGGCACAGCTTTCCCATTCCATTGGACTGGTCATAAATAGCAAAAAAAAGGCACCTACAAATAAATGTAGATACCTCTCAACTTAAGGGGATAAGTTATAACTAATATATGTTGAACCTCTTATTTGTTAATTTAAAGTTCTTGGGGGAACAATTAACAAATAAGTTACTACCATATACCAACGTTCTAGTGTTTTTAAATAATAAAGTACTTATCACAAAATTGCAATTGCTAGCTTGCAATGTATGGGGGAAGGGGGTGATTATATAAGTTTAATTTGCATTAAACTTTTTTTTGATAAAAATATTTGCATTGGGGAATGCGATTAAACACTATCTCCGTTTTTATTTTATTATCAAGCTAGCATACTTTATTAAGTTTTGTGCGAAAAGCCGCACCACTATAGCAAGTAATAGAAATAAATCTCTTGGGGGATCTTATCTTGCTACGTATTATATAATAACACACTTTGGGTCACTTTTACTAAAAAAATGCATATATTAATAAGATTTTTTCATTTTCATCATTTTTTTGGTAGAAAGGGCTTGTTTTTATGTGAAATGTGTATTTTTTATTTTTTCAGTGTAAATTTTGCGTTAATTTTCAGCCGCAAGATAACAGCCGATTAAATGCTCAAATACGAATAAAACAGTCGGATAAAACATATTTGCCACTGTATTACTTTCATCTAGTGATGCATCATCTAAAAGCGAAAAATGTAATGTCGATAGATTTTGCAGCTCATTTTTACGATAATGCGTAAATGAGAGTACTTCAAAATTCTTTTGTTTACAATATTTAGCAATCTCTAACACAAAGTTTGTATCACCTGATTTCGAAATACAGAAAACTAACGGATTCTTGCTATGTGGTTTATTAAAATTTTCAAAATGCCATGTTAAAAATGACGAAAATCCGAGCACCATTAATTTTTCTTGAATATATTCTGCCAGTGGTTCGCAAAAACCCGAGGCAACAATATAAATTGCTTCGGCTTTATGATTCTTTAGTAGCTCAATGAATTCTGCCTGCTTTTCGAGGGTAAAATCCGAGTGCTTCTTGAGATGCTCATGATTTGATGATAATTGCATTTTACCTTTTACCTCAATTTGCAAGCGGTAAACCATATCACTGTAGCCACTGTAGCCTAATTTTTTTGATAAGTTCATAATTACACCTGTTGAACAATAACAATTGAGGGCAATATCTCTTACACTTAATTCTTTAACCAACTCAATATTTTCTAAAATATACTGTAGGACTTCCTCTTCTGCGTTTGATAATTTATACTTGTTTTTCAGTACCGAAAAATCTAACTTCATACTCCCGTTCTACTTCCTTCCACTTGTTGATAGTTATATTATAACAAATAAGTGAAGTAATGCAGTGAAAAATATTATTCTTCTGTTAGATCCGCTGCCTTTTCAATTTTTTGGTAGAATACATATGATAATATTGCGCCCACAATACCAACCACTGCTGATACAATAAAGTAAAGATTATTACCTCCAGCAATATTATCACCAAAACTACCATAAATTACACCCGTCATCTTCGGAATGATAATATCAGGCAGATAGCCTAAAAATGACACCAACCCGATTGCAATCCCTAGAATACTAAGGGGGAGCTTACATGACTCAAGTAATGACCAATAAACGCCACGAATTAAGTAGCACATTAAACCAACTACGAGCACAAAGCCAAAAATAATAAGGACGCTCAAAGATTTCGGACTGAACACTAAAGCAAAGAGGAAAATTGCTGCTACCAGCATTGCAATACTTAACAGGCGCGCACGCCCAATTTTATCGGCAATGATTCCACCACCAATTCCACCAATTGGTCTCATCCATAACAACCCAACCGTCACATAACCTGCAATAATTGGTGTTGCCTCATGATTGACAACCAAATAGCCTGAAAAATAGAAGATTGTCCACGTTAACGTATAACCACAAAAAATAATCATCGCCATCAACCACATCTTACCGTTAGTTAACAACTGCTTAATTGACTCAATATTTTCTTTTAAGATAACTTTAGCATCCGCTTTATCGACTTTTTCTTTAATTTTCGCTTCTTTTTCAAGGAAAATAACATTAAGGACTGACAAGACAAGTAGCGCCCCCACATATAAGAAAATGACCGCTTGCATCCCCGCTTTTGTTGCCATTACTGAAGTTCCATCACCACCGGTAACAAAAGCAAACAAGAAAACTGCAACTGTTGCTAAGGCAGCCTCAACTAATCCACGACCACCATCTAAAGCACCAAAGAACTTTCCTTCTTCATCTTTAGATGCCAGTAACTTTACCGCTTTCATTAGCGCACTCCAAAAAGTAAATACTGTGGTAATTCCCCAAGCAAAAAAGATGTATTTAAGCATTGCTGGATCGGGGATTGTTCCAAAATATGCACCAATGATTGCTGTTCCAACCATCGAAAATATGATTAAATTTTTCGCAGATATTCGATCAGCTAGCCAGCCACTTGGAACATAGCCAACAACAAACATTAGCCCTAAATTGGCATATAAATCACCCAATTCAATTGGACTTATGCCAAAAGCTAGCAGGATTGAAGACTCAAAGTTTGTCCGCAGGTAAACCAGGGGATAAATTGCCCCCGCTGATAAAATTATGAGAATTAGTTGCAGATATTTTTTCTTGTCATGTTTCATATTATTTTCTCCTTTGATTTAACTAATTAAAAATTTTATAGGTCTCTTTTAAAATATCATCGGTTTTTTCACTAACATTTACGTATATTTCATGCATTTTTTCGTATGTTATCGCATTGTCAGGTATTGGGGTAAATGTCCGACAATGTACAATCATCTTATCCATTGCCGTGTCAAAATCGGGATAAATATCCAAGGCTACCGCCGCACAAATAACACTCCCTAAACTGGCACAGCCATTAACTTTATTGCGCACGACAGGTCGGTTAAACACATCGGCAAAAATTTGCATCATGACATCTGAATTAGAACCGCCCCCGGAAATAATTAATTGCTTGAGGTCAATTTCTAGTTCATTGTACATGGCATCAACATTCGTTTTCATCGTTAAAGCAATTGCCTCTAAAATGCTCCGATACATATGCCCCTGACCGTGGCGACCATCAAATCCAATAAACATTCCTTTACGGTATAATTGATCAGTTGGAGCCAACCAATCGAGGATGCAGAGTAAACCATCACTTCCCGCATGAACATTTTCAGCTAGTTTATTTAGGTAATCTTCCGGATTACACCCTGCAAGTTTTGCTTTTTGTATAACGTCATCGCCAAGCAGTGATTTAAACCAGCTAACAGTCCACATTCCGCGGCGAATACCACCACTTTCATATAAATAGCGATCGGGTACACAGGCAAAGTTTGTCCAATATTGTGTCGCTTCTGCTGTATATTTTTGCCCAATAGTCATTGCAGCAATATAGGTACCTAGTGAAACTAAAGCAGTATCTGCCTCTTTAACACCCGCACCTAGTGCCTCAACAGCTTTATCATTTGCCGTATGAACTACTGGTGTCCCAACAAGTAAACCAGTCAACTGACTTATCTCCGTTGTAATATAGCCACCAATTTCTCCTGGTTTTTGTAATTCAAAAAGCATCTGCTTTTTAATATTATATTGGTCAAATGCTTCTTTATTATTATACCACTGAAAATTAGCCACATCAATTGGCCATTGACCTTGATAGTTAGCAATTGTATCAGTAAATGAACCTGTCAATCTTGCCATTAAATAACCTGATGTTGTCGTAACATATGCCACATCATCATTTGTATGTTGGTATGGAAGTGAAATTCTGGTATCCATCCAGCTCATAACGGGTGATACCAGCCGCCCATTTTTATCTAATACGCACCGGCAACAGCGAATTGTGCAAAGGCCAATTCCAATAATTTGTTTAACATCGCCAGGAAAAAGCGATAAAGCTTGTTTCATCGCTACAATAATTGAATCAAATAAGTCATCATCTGGATGTTCAACAACCCCCACTGAGGGCATATGCATTGGTTCTAATACTTGTGTTCCACGGCAGATAATGTTGCCTAGAAGGTCATAAATGACAACCTTAGAGCTCTGTGAGCCCCCATCAATCCCCATTAAAAACTGTTGTTTCATTTTCTTGCTCCTCTCTTATCTTACTAAGTAACCGCCATCAACACATAGAATATGACCATTTACATAATCAGATGCTCTACTTGCTAAAAAGACAGTTGTTCCCATTAAGTCTTGTGTATAACCCCAGCGATTTGCTGCGATATGATCTAATACGCGTTTATTTGTTTCCGGATTAGCACGTGTTTGCGTTGTTAGCGCTGTTGCATAATAACCTGGAGCTATTCCATTAACTTGAATATTATATTGTCCTAACTCGTCACAATAAGCCTTCGTAAATCCTGCTAAACCATGTTTACTTGCAGCATAAGCTGGCGACCATTGTCCACCTAAAAAGGAGAACATTGAACAGATATTAATTATTTTCCCACTATTTTGTGGAATCATATATTTTGAAGCTTCATAGCTTAATTCAAAGGCAGCAGTCAAATTCAAGGCAATCATTGGATCCCATTTTGCTCTATCAAAATTAGCAACTTCAGCATTAATACACATCCCCGCACTATTGACTAAAATATCAACACGACCGTATGTTCCAACGCATGCTTCAATGATTGCTTTACAGCTACCTTCTTTAGTAATATCAGCTTTCATAAACTCATACTTAACACCCTCAGCTTCAATTAGCGCTTTAGTTTCCCCATTATCATCCATGATACTAGGAACAAATATATTTGCGCCCCCCTTAGCTAAAGCCAAAGCAAAAGCCTGTCCAAGTCCCGTATTACCTCCTGTAATAATAGCATTTTTACCTTTCAATGAAAAAAAATCCATTTGAAAATCTTCAATTCGTAGTTCACTCATCGTATATCCTTCTTTCTTAGCCACTTCTTTAAAAAAGTAAGGGCTTACATTTATTAGGGAAACAACAGGTGAAAACATATCTATCATATTTTCACCAAATCATTTCATGCTTATTTATTTCTTTTTATAAGGGAAGATTGTACCAATATTCATTATTCCTTTTGGATCAAAGGCACTTTTAAGTGTTTGGAGCATATATAGTGAGCTTCCATACTCTTGAGCTAGAAAATGCGTACGGTGCTTACCAACGCCATGATGGTGACACATTGATCCACCAGCTCTAAGTGTCTCTTCAACAATAATGTTTTGGATTGGATCATGATATTTATCTTTTTCTTCCTCTGGTTTACAATTAACATCATAATAATAAACAAAATAAAGATTTGTTCCCGTCATATAACTATGACTTGAATGAGCTCCTAGAAGCGTTAAATCTGGCACCGTTGCTCTGATTCTTGCTAAGGCATTCTCATAAATACCCTGAACTTTATCCCAATCGGCTGAAACCTCTGTTGTAAATCCACAGTTATTTGTTTCCAGCATTTCAACACGCTCTTCTTCAATTTTACTTTTATCCCAATTTAACTGGTCAAACCAATCTGAAATTAATTTCGTTGCCACAGGCTCAACATTATGTTTTGCAACAATTTCAGCAATTCCGGCACCTGTTGCATCAGCAATTCTTTTTGGCCCTTCCGCCATGAAAATCAAGATACATTTTCCGTTTGAAAAGTGTGAGAAATGGTATAATCCATCTTCTTTATCATACAGTCTGGCAACTGACGGGCGATAACCTGAAGTAATTACTTCTTGTAAGATTTCAAATCCTAATTTCATATCATCTAATAAATAACCATAGAACAAGTTATTTTCTGGATAATATTTAAAGATTTTAACCGTTACTTCGGTAATATAGTTAAATGCTCCCTCATTACCAATAACAAGGTGGCGAATATCCGGTCCCGCTGCACGACGTGGAACATTCTTAATTCGGCAAATTTCACCATTTGGGAACACCGTTTCTAAGCCAACAACCATATCCTCAATCCCACCATAAAGTGTGGAGAACTGACCAATTGAACGCGTTGCCACAAGTCCACCTAATTGAGCTAACGGCTTTGATTGCGGTGAATGACCTGTTGTATACCCTTTGGCTCTTAATTCATCTTCCAATGTTTCTAAGCAGACACCACATTCAACTGTTGCCATCATATTATATGTATCAATTTTCAAGATTTTGTTCATTTCTGATCCATCTAAAACAATACTATTTTCAACAATTGTTTCTAGTCCACCTTCAGTTGCTGAACCACCAGTTCGTGGGACAACATTTAATCCATGCTCACCCGCAAATTTTAGCACTTCTGCCACCTCTGCTGCACTTTTAGCTTTAACAATGGCAATTGGTAGTGGTAGTGAATAGATCCCATGGACATTTTCTAACTTATAATAACGGTCTACACTGCACTCTTTACGCAGCTGCTCATCAAGTAACACGCTACTAGCCGATACAATTTTCTTTAGGCTTTCAATAATTTCATTTTTTGTTATAGACATAAAATAACCACCTTTTATTTTTTTAGTCCCTACTGCTCTGATGTTACTTCTTTAACAGTTAACATCAGTAGGTCTACATCCAAGATAACACAAAAAAAGGGACTACCACAATCCCTAGCAGTCATTTTTAAATATCACAATTGTGAAAAAAAGTGAAGCTAATGAAGCTATGAACCATCAAAAAGCTTATCTACAGGGTTAAAAAAGAAAACGCTTCCTTGATAATGATTCTGTTTTCCCTAGATAAAACAATTGTGAAATATTAAAAAAAGTAAGCTCTCCACCGGTGGAAAGCTTACAAAATATTAATCCACGAACATTGCTAAATAACATCAAAATAGCGTGCCTTCAGCGAAAAACAACCATAAAAGGATGGTGTTTTTCGCTAGATCACTCCAACATTATTAAAACATTTTCGCCTTAAATTCACCTTGGGGCATCAGCAATATAACTGATCCGGGGAACATCTCCTTAAACTCATCTTTTTTTAAGTGGAGAATGCCTTGTTCGGAATCAACAATAATAACGTTTCCTTCTTTATGTTTAGCAATGTCAATACTTACTACATTAGGCACGCCCGCTATTGTTCTAATCTGAGCAATAGCAGGTAATGTGTACTCATCAAAGATATCTTCTATCCTAATTTTCACCGCTCGAATTTTTAGTCCCAGTTGCTTGGCACCTGAAACAATGCTAAGGACACTTGAGCCATTGCTATTAGTTCCAATTACATCAACACGCCTCATAATTACATTTCCTCCCTTATAAAGAATTGGTAGCGGATTTAGATATCGCTGGATTTTAGTGACCGGGGATTGCTTTTTTTTCATTGCTTATCTTCTCCTCTATTACCTATTTGTACCTCTTATAATAAGCGAATTTATAGCACTTGTCAACTTTTGGTTTTATCGTTAATTATATGTGTAATTTTGTTCACATTCTTAGCAAAAATAGCAACGATTTATTTGTTTTTATCCACAAAACCTTCACTATGTAAACGCTCCAATCTTTTTGAACATTTGTTTTTTTCCTTAAACATTTGTTTTTACGAACACCATTTCTAAAAAAGCATGGTATAATTTAAATGTAAACGTTTCCAAAAAAAATAAGAAAAAGGAGTTAATCAATATGGTAAAAATTTCATTTCCTGCTGACTTTGACTGGGGGACTGCTTCTAGTGGACCACAAAGCGAAGGTAGTGTTAATAAAGCTCATGATTCAATCTGGGAGTATTGGTTTGATAAAGAGCGTGAGCGCTTTTTTGAGGAGATTGGCCCTAAGGTTACTAGTGATGTCTTTTATCGCTACGAAGAAGATGCGCAGCTTATGAAGCAGCTTGGGCTCAAGTCTTTTAGAACCTCAATTCAGTGGACCCGTCTGATTAAAAATTTAGAGACGGGGGAACCAGATGCCGATGCTGTTGCTTTCTACAATAAGTATATCGATGCCCTCATTGCCAATGGCGTTGAGCCTGTGATGAATTTATTTCACTTTGATATGCCAATTCAACTTGAAACAGAATACGGCGGCTTTAAAAGTAAGAAAGTTGTTGAGCTCTATGTTAAATTTGCCACAACTGCTTTTACGTTATTTGGTGACCGCGTTAAGCGCTGGATTACGTTCAATGAGCCTGTTGCTCACACAAAAGGTGCCTATTTATATGACTTTATTTACCCCAATGAAGTTAGTGGGGCAGCGTTTGCGCAGGCAAATTATAATATCCTTCTAGCCCATGCCTTAGCTGTGCAAGCCTATAAAAGTCTTAACCTCGATGGCGAAATTGGTATTGTCGTTGATTTATTAAATCCGATTCCTCGAAGTCAAAATGAGCTTGATTTATATGCAGCCGAAGTAAATGACTTGTTCTTTAACAGAATTTATATGGATCCCTGCATTAAAGGTGAATATGCCGATGCCTATTTGACAATTTTAGAGCGCCACAGCATCATGTTTAACTACACAACCACAGAACTCGACATTATTCGCCAAAATACTGTCGACTTCATTGGGATAAATTATTATCAGCCCATGCGTGTTAAGGCAAGAAGCAGCGTTCCCAACCCACTAGATGTCTTCACACCAGATTGGTACTTTGATACCTACAACATGCCTAACACGCGGATGAATATCTATCGTGGTTGGGAAATCTATCCTAAAGCGATCTACGATATTGCTATGCGCGTTAAAACAGAATACAATAACGTCAAATGGTTCATCTCCGAAAATGGCATGGGGGTCGAAAATGAAGCCCGATTTATCAACAGCGATGGTGTAATTGAAGATGATTACCGCATTGAATTCATCTCTGAACACCTTACCTGGCTTGCGAAAGCAATTGCGGAGGGCTCAAACTGCCAGGGATACCATCTTTGGACGTTTGTTGACAACTGGTCATGGACAAATGCCTATAAAAATCGTTATGGCTACGTTAGCTTAGATCTTAAAACACGAAATAGAACCATCAAAAAGTCAGGGCATTGGATTAAAGAAGTTATCGAAAATAACGGTTTCGAGCTCGTGCCAAAGCCTTATCAATAGGATAATTGGGGGTGAAATTTGATGAAACTCAATGAAAACGAAAAAGCAATTTACCGCTATCTGGTAACTACAGATATCACACAAATGTCGGCACAACACGTTGCCTGCAAGCTATTTGTTAGCAGAACAGCCATCTATCGCGTCTGCCAAAAAATGGGCTATCGCTCATTTACCCACCTAAAATATGTCAAAGAACAGAAAGTCGGAAACACAACCGAAATTCAAAAAGTTGATAGCACCGAATTATTCAAACACGTCTTTGATAGTCAACTTGTTGCAATCATTGAAAAGCTGCTCCAGGCACATGTCATCTATATTTTTGGGACTCATGCAACATCCGTTGCAGCACAATACCTCTGCCGCCAGCTTATTAATCTTGACTGCCTCGCCGTGCGAATAACTGATGAGTTTGAACTCACACATATTCAACATCGCTTCACAACAAATGATGTCATTTTATGCCTAAGTGCCTCGGGTCAGAATCCGATTATAACCAAAGCTATTCCCCATTTCCAAGCTGAGTCCATCGCCATTACAAAGCATAACTCAGCCATCGCTCTTGCCTGCCCCCTTGCCATAACCTTTGATTTTCCAATTACAACAACAACAAATTCTTTCGACCGTGAAAATATCTTCCCCCTTATTGTTATTGTCCAAAAACTACTAATAAATATCAAAAATACATTAGAAAAAGGAGTGTAATCACATGCAAAAATTCATGGATCTACTAGAAGCTAAAATTCTTCCAATAGCAAGCCGACTTACAACCGTCAAGTGGCTTAATGCCCTAAAAGATACAATGATTGCGATCATGCCATTTTTAATCATCGGTTCGCTTTTCCTGCTTGTTGCCTATTTCCCAATTCCTAATTGGAGTCAAATAGTGGGCAACATCTTTGGCCCAAACTGGGAAGCAACACTTACGACTGTTACGGATGCAACTTTTGGTATGATGGGCTTTTTCATGCTTATTGGTGTCCCTTATAATTATGCAAAAGCGCTGAATGCTAACCCGATGATCAGCATGTTGCTAGCTGTTGCGGCATTTATCGTCCTTATGCCCATTTCTGAGGGGATGATACCTGTTACTTGGATGAGTTCTAAGGGGATGTTAGTTAATATCATCATCTCAATTACTGTTACATTACTCTACATCAAAATTGATGCCTTGAAAATCGCACCAAAAATGCCTGATACCGTACCAACGGGTGTTACTAAATCATTTCAAGCACTCGTACCAATTTTCTTAATTCTCACGCTGATGCTAATTTTGCGGATACTCATCCAATTTACAGCATACCCAACTGTCCATGACCTCTTATTTACGATTATTCAAGTGCCACTATTAAAACTGGGAGCAACCCTCCCTGCAACAATTTTTGCTGAATCAGTTGGCCAATTCCTCTGGTTTTTTGGTATTCATGGGAATGCAATTATCAGTGGCGTAATGGACCCAATCTGGTTATCGCTTTCTGCAGAAAATCTGACTAATTTTCAAAATGGACTTGAGCCCGTCAACATCATCACAAAGCAATTCAAAGAAATTTACATGCAACTTGGGGGATCGGGTTCAACATTACCGTTGGTGGTATTACTGATTTTCTCAAAATCTAAACAATTGAAAACACTGGGATTATTAGCGTTGCCTGCCTCGCTATTTAACATCAATGAGCCAATCATCTTTGGCCTCCCAATCGTCTTAAATTCAATGCTCTTTATCCCCTGGATGATTACAACACCCGTTATTGCCACAGTTACTTATTTTGCAATGTCGTGGGGTCTTGTGGGAATTACAACGGGGATTACGATTCCGTGGACAACGCCAGTTATTGCCAGCGGATTTTTAGTTTCTGGTATCAGTGGTTCTGTTTTACAACTTGTACTCCTCTGCGTTGGTTTCCTTATTTATTTACCATTTTTCAAAATGATCGAAAAACAGAAAATCACCGAAGAAACGGGACTTCAACCATTAGATTTCGATTAATTTGTTCTTTCTAACCGCAAAAAAAGGAAGTGATGACACACTTCCTTTTTTTGTTGTTAATTGTTAACTAGCTTACAATCATTCAAATAAACCTAAAATTTCCGCTTCACTCAATTTGGTGAACACTTGTTGGTCATTATCAAATAGTTGGTCAAATAATTCTTGCTTTTTCTTTTTTAGTTCGAGAATTTTTTCTTCTATTGTATCTTTGGCAATCAGTTCATAGACTTGCACATTGTTTTTCTGTCCAAAGCGGTGGGCACGGTCAGTTGCTTGATTTTCAACTGAGGGGTTCCACCAGGGATCGATGTGGATAACAATGTCGGCACTCGTTAAATTAAGCCCCGTTCCCCCCGCTTTCAGCGAGAGGAGGAATACCGGAATTGCTTCGTCCTGATTAAATGTTTCAACCATTTCTAATCGCTTTTTACCCGGTGTCTGCCCATGTAAATAACAATAGGGTAATGCTGCTTTTTCTAGCTTCTTACCAATAATTTCAAGCATTGACGTAAATTGTGAAAAAATTAAAACTTTATGCCCCCCCGAAATCGCATCATCTAACAATTCCATCAACGTCTCAAGCTTCGTACTTCCACCCTCGTAATTTTCGATAAATAGTCCCGGATCTACACAGATTTGACGTAGACGCGTAAGCAATGCCAAAATCTTAATCTGTGATTTATTAAAGCCAAATTCATTAACTTCTTTAGCAATGTCTTCTTTAACTTGTGCGAAATAATGGCGATAAACCGCTTCTTGCTTACTATCCATATGACAGAAAATTGGTGTTTGCACTTTATCCGGTAAATCGGTTAAAACATCCTTTTTAAGGCGGCGCATAATAAAGGGGCTAATTTTCTCTTTAAACTTCCTCATAATTTGAACACCCTCTGTTGAACTCAGCTGCTTCGCAACATTTTCAACAAAATTACGATGCGTCCCTAAAAAGCCCGGCATCACGAAATCAAAAATTGACCAGACTTCGGTTACATTATTTTCAAGTGGTGTCCCCGTTAAAGCAAATCGTTGTTCGGCTTGAATTAATTTTGTGCTTTTTGAGGCAAGTGTAATCGGATTTTTAATATGCTGGGCTTCGTCAATCACCATTAGCGCAAAGACGATTTCTTCATAATGTTTTTGATCACGTGCCAGTAATGGATAGGATGTAATCACAATATCAGTTGCCGCTATTGCTCTAATATCCTTAATTCGCTCCGTTTGGTTACCCACAATTAATTTAACTTTAACCCCTTCAGCAAATTTAGTAAATTCACTTTCCCAGTTATATGTTAACGTTTTCGGGGCAACAATTAGTATCGGTTTTGTCCGTTTTAATGCTGAAATAAAAGTAATTAGCTGCAATGTTTTCCCAAGTCCCATGTCATCTGCTAAAATTCCGCCCATGTTATGCGCTGCCAATTGTTGTAACCAGTAGACACCAATTAGTTGGTATGGACGTAATATCTCCTTAAAGTGGGTCGATATTTTAGCTGGTGGACTTTCTAAATTAGCAATTGCTTTGACCATTTTATCAACTGATTTATCAATTATCACACTTTGCGTTCCCCGACTAATTGCCATTAGTTCATATGCTTCATAAGACGGTAGACGTAAGCGACCATTTCGGATTGTTTCAAAATCCGCCACTGCATCAAGCATACTTAAAACCTCGGTATCCTGACTTTTGGTTAAATCAAGCAACACTCCGGGTTTTACTTCGATATACTTTTTTTTCAAGCGATAGGCTTTCATAATTGCTGCCAATTGCTCTTTTTCATCTTGGTCCATATCAAATTCCATATTCAATAATCCACCCGGTAGTAGAGATACACGCGCCTCCATTGACAATGATTTCTTTTCCATAACACGCATCGATTCATCAATAAAAAAGGTCACTAACGGATGCAGCATTTGGGGCATTATCTCGCTAATAAAATCCAATGCCAAATACAAATCTTCCCAATAGAATTTCTTTTTAGTCACCAAAGTACCAGAAAGTGTGCGCCATTTCTCCATGAATTCAGCTTCAAAAAGTGTATCCCGAATCACCTTATTATCGCCTTTTTCTGTAAAGGGAGAGAATTTCTGTGCGCCATAATTAAATATTATTGTTGCCAGTGCAACCGCATCAATTTTCTCAATATGAACTGAAATATTAAGTGGCTCAACATTATATTTATTTTCAAGTTCCGGGGCAAGTTCCAGCTTGTGCGAAATTTTCTTAGCATTAGTAAGAACTTGGGGGATAGCTTGCTCCAAAACATCAACTTCCACCTCGCTAAACTGGCTTAATTCTTGGCTTAGTTGCATAAATTCTAATTGCTCTGCTGTAACTTTATAGATCTTCTTCTCAAAATTTGACACAAAATATTTCCCAAATAAAGCACCATTGCTAATTTTCTCCGTCGCAACCACCATCGCATAACCATCCGCTTTCATTTTCAACGCCATTGGTAACTCAAATGACTGCGCCGTTGCCGTAATATTTTTCCACACAGTTCCCCAGCAGTCAAATTCAACAGCCTGCTCATGCTTACTTAAAATCGCAAATAATAAGCCAAATGTCTCTTCATCCAGGATTGTTGCACGGAGCTTTTGAAAATTATAAAGCCTAGGCGAAACCAATTCCAATATGGGAAAAAAGGCCAGAAGCTCAACGCCCACAGCATCAAATTGTAACAAGCCTAAATCAACGTGCTTTTTAGGCGTTATCCGAAATTCCGCAGATTGCTTCCCGAGTGCCGTTCTAAATTCCGCCAAATTTTTAATTATCGCTTTATTTTTACCCCAATACAGCCGAATTTTAATTGCATACGTATTCATTTGATAATAATTATCACAGGTAGCAGCGATGATAAACTCAAATCTTGCCGGAATTTTAGCAGCCAAATCAACGGGCTTCGTTATTGACTGTTTTGTGAGTAAATAGCTCAAACGCTCTTGTTTTTTCTCAATTTCCTTCTGCTGTTGAACTTCTTGGAGCAGATTGTAGAAATTTGTTACATCCGTGTATTCGCTTTTTTCCAAATGGGCGAGGTCGAATAATTCACGAAACTCAGGGATAAATCTCATATTTGTGTTTGACTTGAAAAGGGCTATGCAGTAGTCATAGGACATCAGATCTTCATAAATTCCCGCCTTGGGTTTGAACTCCTCCGCGTTTAGTAGTAGCATTAAAATATGCTCACATGTTCCCAATTTTTTAAACGCCTTACAGCTACAGTGGGACATATCAGAAATCTTCTCTTCCGTAAAATAGACAGTCGTGCTTTCATATTTAGGCACATAACTCATACCATCCATATAATAATAGTGTGTAATTGGCGAATACTCAATTCGATTTAGGACGTTATGAACATTTCGTTCTGCCGCTTTCTTCAGTTTAGCAAACTGCCCCTCTGATAGATGCTTGTCAAAATAGCGCTGGATGATTTCCTTCATTATAAATACTCCTTTTTATCGATATAAGCTTAATTATACCACAATTATCCGCCTAATAGCGCCCAAGCAAGCCACTCTTTTTTTTAAAAGAAATCGTCACCCTCCACGATTTCTTGTTCTAATTTAATATTGTGCTTCAACATATGCGTGATAACTTGGTTAAACAGTTGATTACTTTTCAGTTTTTCTAAACGTATTTGATCATTAGTTGTTAATGGTTTTGTATAGCTTGCATATTTAATTAATGTCGCCTTATCCATCCAAAGTGGCCTAAAGGGAATTTTTGTTTTAGCACATAAATGCTCAAATATTTGAAAGCCACCCGCATCAATATCGCCAAAATGATAATATTCCGCCTCTGGAATCGCCTTATATAGCTTAAGCAGTAGACTCCTCCGGATCGTATTATGGTAGCCACCCAAGTAGACAACTAGCGTACTGGGTGCATTAAAGGCAAAAAAGGAAGTCAAATTTTCAACCGTAATCACTCGCTTAATCCGCTGACTTGGAATTGTTATTTGCGGAATACTCCGCGAACAAATCCCGATTTCTTGAGCAACCTTGACTAAATTAATTTCTTGCTGATTTACCCAAAAATTAAGCTCGCCTTTAAGATAAACAAATCCCGGATGCTTCACAATATTAAATTGTGAAAGTAACTCATCATTCGAAAGCGCCGCTTCATCCCCGCCCCTAAGTCTTAGTGCTGCACAAATTTTCGCCTCCAACTGCTCAAAGCGCTTGCTATCGCCCAAAACCCTCAATGAAAAAACACGCTTACTCTCCTCAAATTCTAAGATGTCAAGCTCTTCTAGAACCCTAAATATTTCTTCAATATTTGCCCTGCTCCTCGTGCCAATTAAACTTACGACTGATTTATAAGACCTTAATTTTTCTAGTAGCTCCTGCTTAAAGAGTCTAACTGCTTCTGTCGAACTCGAAGTCCCTTCCAAAAATGTAATCAAGGCCTGCTCCTGCTCCCTAATATTTAGTCGCCCAATTTTCTGATATGCCGCATCAATATTTGCTAAGACTAACTTAACATGCGTAATCTGCTCTTCCTGATCGCTAATTACACTAATTAATTGCTCATTGACTAGCACTTCTAATGCCATATTCTGCGAAAATTTTTCTTCCAAACCACTACTTAGCATATACTTTGGAAAAATAAGGCTAATCTTTACACCATTTTTAGGCGGCTGTCCGCCTCCTTTAGAGGCATTGCTATTTTCATATTGTCCGAGTAATTTATGAAGCACCTGCTCAATATTAGTTTTCCTGTTGCCCATTTTTGATAAACTCCTTTAAATATACCTGATTATTATTTTTAACTAATGTTAAAACCGTATCAACATAAGGGGTAATCGTCTGAATTCTACTTGGTGGAACAGCGATAACAACTTGAATATTAAGTTCATGATAGAACCTCATCATTGCATCAATTCGTGACTCATCCATATTATTAAATGCCTCATCAAATAAAACAACACAACCAGAATCTTCAACACCATTATTTTTCAATAATTGCTCAAAACTTGCGGCAATAATTACGTAAAATGGCGTTTGTGTTTCGCCCCCTGATTTCTCTTTATTTACTTTTGAAAAATAAGTTACCTGATTTTTGTCATTCGTTATTTTGATATCATACGCCATATAATAACGATAATCTAAATACTTTTCGAGAATCTTCTCATTTTGACTATCATCATCCACACTGCTTAATGTTTCAAAAAGATCATTCATAATTTTGCGATTCTGCTCACTTAACGTCGAAATGAAAAGATTATCTTGATAGTGATCTTGTCCCGACATGACAATATCATAATATTCACGGTGACTAATTGATTTACTCGGCCCAAAAACAAACTCGTACCGCTCGTTGTCTGTTCCAAACATCTTCGTTTTCAAATTTTCATTAAGCTGCTTTAAATTATTTTTCGCCATTTTTATCTTCACCCGTAATTGTGAAATAAAGGCCTCTTGAAATGACTGTTCACATTTTAATTGCGCATCTTTGACAGCTTCCCGACTTTTCTCAATCTCGATACTTTCAATTAAATAGCACTGCTGCATATAAGTATCAATTTCATCCAATACCTCACCAAAACCTAGATTCGTAAAGCTATTAAAAGCTCTCATCGCCTGAATAACAACGATTTTCTGCTCCATCATTGCTAATTCTGCCTGTGTTTTCCGTCGCTGCGCACGCTCTTGCATTGCTGTAAAATTAGCATTATAGCGGCTATAAGCCTTCAGATAATCCTTTTTAACTTGTTCCCATATTTCAGGGTATTTTTGTTTTTGGTGTTCAACTTGCTTTAAGGCCTCTTGAGAAGGTTGTGCTAATTGCGCTAATTTTTCTAACGCCTTGACGATATCATTTTCTGCTACCGCTTTTTGACCGGCAATATTCGCTATTTTAGCTGTTAAGGCTCTTGTTGTCTCCTTAATTTCCGTTAATTGTTTTTGCATTGTTGCCCATGACGGATCATCATTTAGTTCAGCTAATTGTGTGCCAAAGATTGCTATTTTGGCTACTATTTCATGGTATTGCTCAACTATTGCGCCATTTTTTAAAATTTGAGGGCAATTATTTGTTGCCACTAGGAGCAGAATTGCTTCCGCATTGCCTAATAGTTGATTTTCACTGATTTTATGCTTTTCTAATGAAGCTAACCTAAGAATTGCTTCCTTTAATTGTGTTTCCAGCGCCTTTTGACCAATATAAGGCTTCTGATAAATATGCGGATTTATCGCACTGACGCTAAACTTACTGTAGAGCATACAAGTACTGGTAATTGCCCGCTGATGATTTCGTAAATCACCCAAATTAGCAACGCAAATAACATCATTTAATAAAAAATTTGCATAATGCCTTGCATGTTGTGTCGTTGTTTTAACAAGATTTGCGAGGGAATCTTTCCCTGTTGTTGAAAATGCGGCTAATTTCTGACAATCAACAATAGCAACGCCATATAGCCCTTTTTTCTGTTTTTGTTGCTCATATAATTCTAACGCTTTCGCAAAATATTGAGGCTCAATTAAAAGATTAAATCGCTGGGTATTTAAATACCCCTCAATGGCATCACGCCAAACTTCATCTTTGATTTCAAGGTATTCACAAAATGGTTTAATGCTAATTTGTTCGCCAAATTCTTTGGTTAACCCTTCATTAAGAACCTCAATTAAGGTGCGAACATTTACGGGATACTCGAATTTCTTCGTTTTTAAGAGGCTAATTGTCTGATTGATATCACTGATATTTTGTGATAACTGCCTCAAATTTTCCCTACTAGTATGCCTTTGTTCAAACTGCTCCGCTTGTTGCTTGCGTGAATAATCATCAATTTCTGTCAATAATTCAATCACTTGCTCTGGATTCTGACTAATCATTTTCGGTGCTACTGTCAATAGCTCCTGTTTAAGTCCCAAGTTAAGCCCCAATTCCTGTGATTGTTGAACACCAACTAAGAATTCTTGATATCCTGCATGCAAGCGAATATGTTCTTTTTCACTAATTGCCAATTTCTGTTCTAATTCCTTGATTCTGATATACGACTCGTTATTTCCTAACTGATTAGAAACCGTCATCCACTCTTCCTCTAACTGGATTCGCTCAATCTCATTGCCCTTATTCTGATTACCTAAAACCGTGACACTAACGTTATTTTTGGCGACTACTTCCTCATTTTTCCTTATCTTCTCGTTTAATTCCTCAGCCTTCGTATAAATGAAAAGGGAAGCAGCCTGATCAATATTCCCTTCAATTTCCTGATAAACCTTATAGGTGCTACCAACTTCGCCTAGTAAAACCAACCGCTCCTGCTGATTTTTAAGTACCTTATCAAATTCACGATACTTCCTAATATTCCCCTGGAGACTCTCAACTTTCAAATTATCCTTCACCAACAGAAAATCAAAAATAAAATCATTCAACTCATTAATCGGCTTAAACGCAAGTGCCCTTGGAATCAGCTCAAAATACTTAGCTTGCACACCTAACGCTTGACTAAACATCATTTTAACTTCTCGAAGCTTATCCCGATAAACCAAAGTAATCCCCTGCTGCTCAAAATAACCAACAAACTCCTTCCACCGCCGCGCCCGATTCTCAAAAATAAAAAAATCCTCATCCAAACGAACATCGTAAATTGTATAAAACCGCTCCGTTTTTTGATTTGATTCATTCAGCTCAAAAACACAGCCCAACACCTGATAAATGCCCGTTTGCTCATCATAATACTCCAAAGCAAGATGTGTCGTCACATCACCATCGCGCAGAAATTCCTGCCCCTCGATTCCTAATTTTCCGCGGATATAGCCTTTAAGATCACGTTTAGCTGTAACATTTGCTGCCATATTAAATTTAGCAGTTCCACCCGTCAACAAATATTGCATCGCATCAATTAACGTCGACTTTCCACTACCATTTTCCCCCGTAAGCAAAGTATTACCCCTGATATCGACTAATTTATTAGTAAACATATGCCAATTAATCAACTGCATTCTTGTCATCTTCTTCATTCAATTTTCCCTCCCCTTTTAGGTATAATTTCAATTGTTTATCAATAGCATCGATTTTTTCGATCGGAATAATATATAAAATCGTTGGATAGAGTGTAATCGTTGCATCCTCTTCGTCAATTTTACCATTAAGTTGACAAATATTATAGCGTTTAAATAGCGCTAAAGCATCTTTTAGCTCAGTCTTCTTAAGCCTTCCTGTTGTTAGTCCGACCTCTTCAATTGCGCTAATCAATTCTTCAACAGACGTAATAATCCCTTTATGCTGGGCAATCTGCTGCATCTTTTGGTGATATATTTTTCTTAATAATAGCAATAACACCGACTCAAATTTTTTAAATTGCAAGTGATTATAATTTTGCGTACTCACCAAACTAATCAATTCATCATATTCAAAATACTGTAACTCATAATCAAGTACAGCAAAATATTTCTTATACAACCTTAGATAATTGACAATAAAAAAGTAATCCGACCGATCTTTTTCAATTAATCTTGTCAGATAATTGACACTTAATAGCTTATTAGCAATCCGTGAAAATTCCTTCTTCTTTGTCTCTGATAACTTATCATATTCCTGTTCAAAACCATTCATTACAACTTCCTCCTAATGATAAAATCATGAAATTTAACATCATCAATTGTTACAACTTCAGCTAACTCCTCAATGACATACCCCATTTTCTCACTATATCCATAGAGATAGATAACAATTAAATAAGTAAAATCCGTAAGGTGCGTAAAGGGCATTGTTGAAGCAACAAGCAAATCTTTAGCCCCCAGTAATTGGTCAACATATTGATTTATTGAACTCTTTGAAAAAAGATTGTTTTTCATCAGCGCCATCGCTTTTTGCTCTAATAATTCCACATTTTCAAGCATTGGGATAGCAAGTTCACTGCTTTGATATTCATGATAAACACGCGGTTTATAAAGTGAAGCTTCATCTGCAACAAGATTATTAGCAACCTTGATAAACGTATTTTCAACTTGATCTTGGGCAAAACCTTGAATTAATCGGTTTAATTTCCCTTCTAAGTCACCCTTAGTATTTAGGAGGAAGCTAATGCGATTAATTGCCGAATCAACATAGCGACGATTCTTCTCATTAATATCCTCCATCACATCTTCAATAATTTCAAAGGAATGCGCCATATATCCGAGTTGCATCTTCACATGTTCAAGGGCTCTATCATAAGCAAAATCCTTCATTTCCATAATCTTTCTAACAACAACATCAAGTTGGGGCTCATTATACTCAATCATTTGGAGATTTTGGAGAATATCCATCCTATACTTTGTTGGTGTATCTATTGTGGTCAAATTATGATATGCGCGATCGATAATTTTCGCTTGATAATCATAAAGCAATTGATCATGGAGGAGTTTAAGATCATCCTTATTTTTATCATCGACAATTTTTTGGATATATTTTTTGATATTAGCGTTGAGGGCTTTTAGCTTAAGCATCAATGTTCTTGTATCCTCGTATGCCCGCTCGATAATTTTAGCCCCCTCATTTGGATTAAAATTACGAAGTGCTTGATAAATTGTAAAAACATAACCTGAATATTCAATTGACACCTCAGCATTTAACTCCGACAAAGTTTTAAAAATGACAATTGCATAATCCTCAAACACAACATCAATTTGAAAATTAACCCCGCGCTCCTCACTAATCCAACCACATTCCCGCAATCGCCTCAGAACATAAAGACTCCGCTCGCGGACAACTTGAGGCATTGAATCATCTAGATAAACATGATTATTCTCAAAATAATCATCTAAAATGCTAACTGCCCGCTCCCGCGCCAGCACATATGAAAAATCATCTTCAATTTGGTGCATCAACAACCAAATACAATCACTCATCATCCGCCGATATTCGGACGCAAAGATACTAAAGAAATTTGGTGGTAGCGTATCAAAGATATTTTTCATTTATTTAAGCTCCTTTGTGCTTTTTTTTATTCATGAGGGGGATTTTTTGTGATTATTGTTATTGTTTTAATCACAACCTTTTGAGGGATGATTAAAATAGCCTTGAACTTTTTAGCAAAGATTATTATAACATTTCTACTTCTCTTTTCTCTTTATTGACAATAAATGTTTCTGGTGATTTGAGACCAATTACTAGTATTGGAATACTAATTTGATTATACAATGGTATTAGATATTTTTTGTAGTGATCAAACGTTCCAATTGCACTATCAAAATTACCTGCCTTTCTTAAATCACTTGTAGCACAGACTATTATTCCTATCTGCGTTTGGATTTCTTTTTTTACATGATTTAGTTCACTTGCAAGTGTCGGTTTCAATAGATTCCATGATACTGCATTACTATGATTAAAAGCTATTTCCATCGAAACTCCTTCTTTTACAAAATCTATTCTCCATGGATTTGATGACCTTTCTTCTTTTTCATTTATTTTTTTATTATAATCTGTCTCATTAAAAATAAAACTTTCGTCTTTCCAACCACGAACAATTAATTTTTCTCTAACCAAGTGATTAATTGCATGAGAAAGGCTCTTTGAACTTGGCTTAATGCTCCTCTGATGCTCAAATTCTTTGATTAGTACATCATCTGACAACTCTAATATTGTCTTTCTAACATCATCATAAATCTTCCTTAATTCATCTTTTTGATTAATAATATCTTCTGCAAATCTATGTGAATATAATTCATACCTCACTTTTATTCTCTCATTTCTAATATTGTATATTTTTTATCTTGTTCCCTATTTTTTCTACTATTCCCACAACTAAAGCATTTCCCATACAAAAGTATCTTTGCCTTGTCGTCATTCCTTTTGTCCAGTCATCAGGAAATCCATTTAATCGCTCTGCTTCAATGGGGGTAATTAATCTTAATTTCCCAGATTTAATATCCTCAACCACATGCGTACTCCTATTAACAGATGACTCACTTGTCAGCATTGTCCTACCAGGAGCGTCGCTATTATCTGGAAACGCCATTTTCCCCTCTGTATAATTATAGGGTTCACCGTTGGGCTTAATTCTTCGGATTGTTTTTGCACCTTTTAAATATTCCCATTTTTCGATATTATGTCCAAGAAAATATCTTTGTTCAATCTCTCCGCTTTCAAGTACCTCTCTTAAGCTAATAAAATCTTCTTTTTTTGGAAGTGTTTCTGTACTGAATATCTCTCCTTTAATCATAACTCCACTATTCCAAAAAGGAGATTTGTTTATGCCATTTACCGCACCAATATTAAATTTATTTGATACCTCTAGTAAATTTTTATAGGGTGTAAAATTTACTGTTACCTTTTTTTTCTCATTTGCATCATCTAGAACAGGAAATATATCAGCAAAAAATCCTGAATGAAAAAGTAACTCTTGTTTACTTTTTTTTATATTTTTACTCCCATATTTTGTTTTTGTTCCATATGCAAAAATGAAAACCCTTTTTCGCTTTTGAGCCCCCCCATAATCTGCCGCATTTATTACCCTCCATTCTACAATATATCCTAATTTATTCAATGAATATAGCATAATTGCAAAATCTCTTCCC
The DNA here is from genome assembly GCA_051652245.1 of Culicoidibacterales bacterium. Taxonomy (GTDB): domain Bacteria; phylum Bacillota_I; class Bacilli_A; order Culicoidibacterales; family Culicoidibacteraceae; genus BHER01. The sequence goes on from JBOFTV010000032.1 coordinate 62,001, forward strand.
CTTTGACTTGTTGGGGACTTGAGTAGTCTGTCAACATTCTCCAAAAGAATAAATGGTGGTCTTTTTACTTTTACTATTTCTTCTATTTGCCACCACAATACACCTTTTTTTCCTTCTAATCCTTTTGCACCTGTTGCAGCTACACTATAATCCTGACAGGGAAAACCGCCAACAAGTAACGTATGATCTGGAATCATCTTTTTATCTATTGTCGAAATATCCTGATTAACATGGTTTTCTGATACTCCAAAATTACGCTGATAGCAATCAAAAGCAAATTGGTTTTTCGTGCTCGGTTCCCATTGATTTGCCCATACTGTTTTCCAGTCTTTTGTTGATGCTTCTAATCCACATCGAAAGCCTCCAACTCCTGCAAACAATTCACATACTGTTAAATCCATCAATCAAACCTTCTCTCTCTTTATTTTATCTGACACATATGTTATTATTATACTATAAAACACCAAATAGATCAATCAAAATATTAAGTTATTAAAATAGAATGAGGATGTTAAATATGAGTGAACCAATTTATACTACAGTCGAAGAACTGCTCGAGAAAGCTACAGAAACTGAAGGAAAAACAATGCGCCAAATTGATAAGTTTAATCGATTAGACAACTTGAGAAATAAGGGAGCCCTTGGTCAGATGATTGAAGAAAGTCATTTTGGTTATGCTATTAATAGTAAAAGCCAAGCAGACTTTGAAAACCTAGGAATTGAGTTAAAAGTCACAGCTCTTAAATTACTCAAAAATGGCGATGTTTCTGTAAAAGAGCGCCTCGTACTCAATATTATCAATTATATGGAAGAATATAAAAAGACATTCCAAACATCTTCCTACATGAACAAGAGTAAAAATATTCTACTTATTTTTTATCTATGGGATGATAAAATCAAAAATAATGACTATCAAATTATAAAATCGCATCTCTTTACAATTGCGACCAATGATCTCTTTGTAATTGAAAATGATTGGAATACTATTATCCAAAAAATAAAGGCTGGTCTAGCCCATGAAATTTCAGAGGCAGATACCGATTACCTCGCTGCATGTACAAAAGGGGCTTCTGCTAAGTCTGTCAAGATACAGCCTTTTTCTAATATTCCCGCTAAACAACGGGCTTTCTCCTATAAAGTTTCTTACATGAATACGGTCGCTCGTGGACTAATCAATCCCCAAAGTCTAAAACCCTTTGCCCAGCCTGGTTCATTGAAAAATACAACGCTCTCTGAGTTATTACATGAAAAATTTAGGCCATACTATGGAAAATCCATCACAGAAATTACTAATACACTCAATGCACCGATTTCTTCCACTGCAAAAAATGCTTTACAATTAATAACTTCTGCGATACTTGGAGTAACTTCAACAAGCTTAGACAAAATTGAGGAATTCAGTAAAGCAAATATTAAAATTAAAACGATTCGCTTGACAACAACTGGTAATTTCCCAGAGCATATGTCATTTCCTACATTCAAATTCCTTGATATCATCAACGAAAGCTGGGAAACATCTAAATTATACCAACTTTTTACGACACAAAAATATCTATTTGTTATTTTTCAATACGACAATAATAATGTACTACACCTCAAGAAGATAAAACTGTGGAATATGCCCTATTCTGTCCTCGAAAATGAAGTTAAGGCTACATGGCTGGAAACTGTCCGTGTTATCAACGAAGGGGTTATTTTGACACCAAAGGGCAAGAAAATGAGCAATAACTTGCCAGGATCAAAGTACAACAATGTCTGCCATGTCAGACCACATGCTCAAAACGCCTCTGATGCGTTTCCTCTCCCTGATGGCAGATTTCTGACCAAGCAAGGGTTTTGGCTTGATAAAAGTTATCTTCGTACAATAATTCTATAGTATAAAATATCAAGAAAAAAGGTGGTCTCCACCTTTTTTCTTGATTAAATCACCCGCGCCATCCCTTATTGAGCTATAACATCAAAATAAACATAACTCAAATCACTCTCAGAAACGCCCAAACTTAGTTCCGACATACCTTCATAAAATAAAGCTAATATCTTTCCCGCTTCAATTTTCATGATTCCAGCAATAATATCTTCAGATAGACTCGGTAGTAGACTTACCATTTCCTCATAAAGACCAATTTCCCAGGCTCTTGCAAAAATAACCTCCTTCTCCATGCTCATAATCTGTTCTCTGTATTCCTCAAATTCTACCGCTAATCTTGTTTCTAATTCATCCAAAATAATCATCATCCTTTCTTTTTTTTAAAACCGATCTCGATCTTATCACAATTGACCAGAAAAACATTGAAAATATTCATATTCGCATAACAATTACCTCCTACATATATATAAAAAAGCCATCAACCCTAAAGTCAACAACTCTTCTTATCTACACAAACAAAATTGCATAACAATCCTGATGCTCATTTAGCAGCGTAACAGGACAGGCTATATCAGCAACTCCAGCCCTCAAAGCCGTAACTGCCGCCTGCTTACTATCGCCATTAGCAATCGTAATTATCTTATCTGCACTTAAAATCTGCTGCAAACCTAACGTAATCCCCTGCTTAATGTTATATGCTGTTTTAAAATACTTATTCCCCACAGTTTGCGTTATCTCATCTAAATCACAGACATACGCGTTCTGATCAAAGGCACTATATGGCTCGTTGAATCCAAGATGACCATTAACACCAATCCCCAATAAACAAAGATTCAGTGGTCCAAATTCAGCCAAAAAAGCGTTCATTTTCTCACACTCCCCCATAATATCCAACGCCTTACCATCAAAAAACTTGATCTGCTCAGCTTTAATATTCAGGGGCTTATACAAATATTTATCTAAATACGAGCGGCAACTGCCCTCATTTTGGCCATCTAGTCCAACCCATTCATCTAAACTAACAAAGGTAACTAGAGAAAAATCAACAGCTTGGTCTTTGGCCATTCTCACAAGTTCACCAAATGTGCCAATTGGTGTGTCACCCGCAGCAAGACAAATCATTGCTTTTGGGTTTGATACGATTTCGGCAATGATTAAACTGGCCGCCTGTTGTGATAAATCCTGGTAATCTTTTGTAGCTAAATACGTTATTTTGCTCATCTTTTATCCCTTCTTTCAAAAAAAATCAAATCCCATCAAGTACTTCCTTTGTCGAAGTGATGCGGATTTCTTTTTCAAATTTTTGAATGTTTGCTTTTGAGGCATTTATCATGTTTTCAATCATGATTTGACTTTTTGTTGTGTTTTTAGTCAATAAAACTTCCAAAATACCACTTGTGTTGCATCCACAAATGACTTCAATTGCCGCGTTATCCATTGCTTGCGTGGCAGCAATTTTAAATGGTGTTCCCCCAATAATGTCACAAATAAATAGTAGTTTCTGTCCACTATTATCAGCAATTACTGTCAAAATTTGATTTTCTAAATCGCTTTCTGTCATCGTTTCTAAGAAGTCGATAGCCAATAAATCATCACTTTGACCCGCAATTGCCTCAATATTACTTTTGTACCCTAAACCAAAATGACCATGTCCACAAAATACAAATTTCATTGCTATAATACTCCTAACCATGAACCAACTAGGGCAAAGACTAGAAGTCCAAAAATTAAAATTACGGGATTTGCATTCTTCTTTTTTAATAAGTAGTAGAGTAGGAATGTTAAACTAATTGGTAATAGTCCCGGAAATATTTTATCTAAAAAGGCTTCCTGTACTGATAATGTTTCTTCGGCCGCAATTTTAAATTCTAATAGTACTGGTAATTTTACATATGATGCAATCAGTCCCCCAATAACTGTACATCCTAAAATTGTTGCTGCTTTTGCAACGAGTGCTGAGTGTGCTGATATTTTCTCAATCGCACTTAGACCTAATTTATATCCAAGATGGACAAATGACAATCTAAACATAGCAACTGCTATGTAAATCACAAAAAACAAGATCGGTCCAATAATATTTCCTTCTACCGCAAATGATGCACATAGTCCAGCAACAATTGGTAATAGTGTAAACCAGAATATGGCATCTCCTATTCCTGCTAGTGGAGCAAATAAACCGACTTTTAGTCCTTCTATGAGAGAGCGTTCTTCTTTTTTTTCTTCCAGGGAGATTAATAGGCCCATGAGGAAGCTTGATAGGTTCGTGTTGGTGTTGATGAATTCCATGTTGTCTTGGAGTGCTGCTGCAAGGGCCGCTTTATCGTCACCATATATTTTTTCTAGTGTTGGTGCCATTGCGTTTGTCCAGCCTGCTGCTTGCATTTTCTGATAATTGAAACTACTGTTTAAATAAATAATTGACCGAAATCCGAGTTGATTTAAATCACGTTTTGTTAAGATATATTTTTTAGATTCCATCTTCTTGCTCCCCTTCCATATTTGCATAACTTAGTCCGTCCGTTTTTAATTTGACTAGTTCTAGGTCTTTAAAATACCCGTACATTGCAAAGGCGCAACCAAGGAGCGCAACTGGGAGTAAATTATCCGTTTTAATAAATGTTGAAAATAAAATCCCAATAATTAAATAAGGCGCAAACTCTGTTTTAAAAATAACGCGAAGGAGTAAAGCAAACCCAACTGCTGGTAAAATACCACCTGCTACCTCAAATCCATGTGATAACCAGGCTGGCATTGCTGCAACTAATGCTAACATCTGGGCCTGTGCTAAGTAAGTACTTAAAAAGACAATCACCGCATACGATATCCCAACAATCCCAATTGTTTGATAATGTATTCGCTGTAAGCCTGCAATATCAGCATTTGCTGCTGCTTTATCTGCTCTTGGCATGAAAAATGAGAATGATGAATAGTAAAATAGAATCAGATATTGCATCAATAATGCAAAAGGTAATGTAAGTGGCACTGCTGCCAGTGGTGAAATACCTGAAATATGTGCTAGTACAGGGCCCATAATACCTGCAATAACTGGGTTTGGTGGTTGTGTTCCCCCAACTGGTGTTAGTCCTGTGTAGGCTAGTTCTGTTAACCCACCACTAATAATTCCCAGCTGTAGATCGCCTAAAATAAGACCTGTAACTGTTCCCACAATTATTGGTCTGAAGATAAAGAAACCTTCCATATAAGCATCAATTCCTGCAATAACAGCAACAATTGTCAATAAAATTCCTTGTCCTAATGTAATTTCCATTGTTAAAATCCCCCTTTGATTTTTGACTAAGCATCCGCTCTTAGCTATGCTATAATTGTAATGTTTTCAATCACGTCACCTGGTGTATTTTGAATAAAAACAGTTATCCCTTTGTCACTAATTGCTAGCAACTCGGCTTTTTCCTGTTCATTAATAAACACTTGATTGGTGATTTTCTTTTTCCCCTCTGACATGTGCATGTTGCCAACATTAACCTTAGTGATTGGTACGCCACCATCAATTAATGCCAACACAATATCCGGTGTCCGACAGATAAGTAAAATTTTCTGCCGCTCTGCTGCTTTAAAGATAACCTCAATTGTTTTCACAATGGTAAAAAAACGGATATCCACACCGCTTGCGTCTGCGGTCATTTTCATTAATTGTTGTTGTACTGGCTGAGCTGCAACATCATCGTCAACTACGATGATAAGATTTGCATCTAGTGATTTGGTCCATAAAACCCCCACTTGCCCATGAACCAGCCGATTATCAATTCTTGTGAGTAAAATATTTGGCTTTGCCATTTTAAACGCCCCTTCCCCTTTGTCATTTTTATATCTTGATGCTTACTTCAATTGTATAGGCAAATTCTGAATCCGCCGCAATTTCAATTGTGTATTCAAGTGGTATTTGATTGCAATAACCAATTCGCTCGATTTGAAGTGCTGCTGATCCTTCCTTCCTTTTTAAATGCGCTGCAACAACTGCATTCATTTCAACTGCTCTAAACGTATCTGTTGCATCACTGATTTTAAGATTATACTTTTCATTTAGGGTTTTATATAAACCATTTTTCTCCAGATCTGCTTTAGTCAGTCCGCCAACTAGCTCACTTGCTAAATACGTTGTTTCATATAATTTTTCTGTGCCATCAACAAAGCGTAAGCGGATGATTTCATAAACTTCTGCCTCTGTTTGGAGCATTGTTGCAATTGCTTTTGTTGCTTTAATGAGCTTAAATGAGATAACCTCTGTCTTTGGAACTAGTCCAATTCTTTTCATTTCTTCATCAAAACTATGCCTTATGCCAAAACTTTGCTTGTAACGCTGCTGCTTGACATAGGTTCCTTTGCCATGAATTACTTCAATGTAACCATCTTTTTCTAACTCACTTAATGCTTGCCTTACTGTTGTTCGGCTTACATTATATTTTATACACATTTCGTTTTCAAAGGGGAGCTTGTCGCCCTCTTTAAATTCTTTTACTGTAATTTGCTCAATTAGAATATCAATCAGTTGTACATAGAGTGGTACTCTACTCTTTTTGTCAATATTCATGACTGCTTCCTCTCCTCCCTAAGAGATAATGATATCATTATCTCTATAACTAGTCAAGTAAAATATACAACTGTAAAATAAAAAATGCCCTCCACACAAAGTGAACGACATTTTTTACATTATTATTACACTAATTCCACATTTTTATAGTAAACCGTCGGTGAAATTGGTGCTAGTTGATAATTTTTAACATATGGTTTAATATTATACTTCCTTCCTGTCTGGTATAGTGGTATAAATGTTC